>JAEOTV010000155.1 GCA_016839635.1 Promethearchaeota archaeon
ATAGAAAGATTTTGCTAAATCAATTATCTGATCCTTCATCGATTTATTATTTATTTCCCTATAAATCCATTGTAATGAAGAAATTGAGATAATTGCATCAAAAATATGCGGTTTAAAAGGTGGAAAACACATATCTGAAGCAATAGGATTCAAATTTTTTATATCGTAATATTTTAAGAACTCTGATATAATATCAATAGCCACAGTTTTATATCCTATTTCATTTAAATATGCAGCTGTAAATCCGGGACCGGTACCGGCATCCAAAATAAGAGCATCTTTTTCACTAAGATTTAAAATCTCCAATGCTCGGATTGTAATTTTTTCTTGTATTTTCATAATACTTTTAGAGGTAGCATATTGTTCTAGGATTTCTCCTCTAAAGTAGTCTGAAGGTTTGTTATAGATTTCTTCTGGTCTTTTTCTTTTTATGTTAAAATTATAATTATCGCTCAAATTCTATTGAGTTTGAATATTTTAATTAGCTAATAAACCTAGAAATCTAATGTTTACTATTAAATCAAAAATTTTATTAAATTTTAAATATTTATAATTTCATTCAGCTTATATTTTCTATACTTTAATTAATTATTTGTGAATAAAGATGTCAGAAAAGGAAGAAAAGCAAATTGTCAGAAAAGGCACTCTAAATCTAAGAAGAAAATATGGAAGAACTAAGCAAATTAATGTTGTAGAGAGAGATGCTTTTATTCCAAAATCGCTTGAAAAAGAAATAAAGGAATCAATCTTAAAGAAAAAAACGATTTTAGCTACAGATATTGCTCTTAGATATGATATTAGAGTTTCCACAGCAAAAAATCTTTTAAAACAATACGAAGAAGAAGGTTTGATTAAATTAATTGATCCCTCTTTAAAACTGAAAATATATGTTCCATCGAAATAAGTTTTAGGAACATACTTTGGTAAAGTACTTATTTTTTGATTTTAGTGTATTAAAAAAGAAATAAATTTATACTTATCATATTTTAAATTTATTAGATTATAAATAGTACATATGCAGCTGTAGCCTAGATGGTAAGACGCCGGCTTCGAGTGTTTATTCCTGTGATCGAGAAAGCCGGTGCGCGAAAGCGCTCGGGGGTTCAAATCCCTCCAGCTGCGCTTTTACTAAAAATTATTGAATTATTTGTAAAATAAGATTCTCCATTTGAGGTTTTGCAGCTTCAATCTTATCTAATATTGACACGGTTTTTTGTAAATCTTCATCTTCTTCAATAATAAATAATAAATAAAAATCTAGATTCCCAAATTGGAGAACTTCAATTATACCTGAAAATCTTTCTCCGCTTTCAAAAGTATCAGAAAATTCAAGTAAGTTTCTATTTTCTCCAACCACTCGCTTTTGTAGTTCAATATATTTTTCATAGATTTTCAATTTCTCTATCAATTGAAGGTGTGGTCTATACCATTCTCCAACTGTCACACCTCGAGAATCAAATAATGCCATTAAAATAGAGTTATAGTTTCTGCCAATTTCTGCGAATAATTGTGAAACCATCTCCATCTTTTCGAATAACATGGATAACCCACTTGAAAAGGCGTCCATGATTGATTTAATATCAAATATTGTTGTCTCAAAGAAAAATATATCAAAATCATTAGAGTATCTGGTTAATGCTTGTTTTAAAGTGAGGATTCTTTTATTAATTTGTACATCATCTACGAGTTCAGGATCAAACTTATGAAAAAGAATGCAGATTGGAACGTAAACTTGTTCTTCCTTGAAAAAAAGTAATACTTCTTCTAAATAATCAATCGATTCTATATACCGATTAAAATCCTGAGCATCTATCACGTAGAACATTAAATCTGTTCCACTAAGATATTTCTCAGGATGCTTTAAGTATTCTTCTCTATATTGTTTTTGACCTCCAAAATCCATTCTGGCAAATTCAATACCTAAAAATTTAAAAGTATCACGGGCGATTCTTCTTGTTGGTGTTAATCTAGCTACTTCTTCCTCAAAACCAAAACGTCTAGTAATAGCTGTTATAATACTCGTTTTACCAGCATTATCTAAGCCCATGATACCTAATTTCCTTGTCGTAAAAAATCACCAAACATATGATATATTTTTTTTAATGATATGTCTTCTAAAATATTCAATATTAAGAACTATTAATAAATAATCACTTTTCGTAAGGAATTAATGATGCTTTTATTATTTAAGCTTAATGTTTGAAAACCCGAAATTTTCAACCCCCAGCTAAAGCGTAAGATAAGTAGAGCTCATCTCCATCTTTAAGGAGGGTTTTATAGTTTTTCAGATATTTTATATTCCTACCATTTAATAGAATTAGGATTTGAGAATTAAACTCTTTCTTATTTTTATCAAAGAGTTCATTATCGAGTTTCTCTTTATTTTCGCTTAAAAACTGAGAGATTATATCTCTAACGGTTTTACCTTCATAGATTATATATTTCTTATCAATTCTAAGCTGAAAAATATTTAATAGGTTAAGTTTCACTTTAGCCATAAAAATGTCATTTCTCTGATGTCTATTATTAAATTAATATGATTAAAAATAAATCCTTATTAAGGTTATTTTTTATTAAATATAGCGCTTGAATTGAACCTAGTGAAGCCCTCTATAACCTTATTAATTCTTATTATATAAAAATAGTGATATTATAATTACCAACTGTTTTTACTAAATCCGTTTTTAAATCATGCTCTCTTACTACAACATTGCCTTTTTTATAAATATCGATTTCAATAAATGTTTCATCAAAACGTTCTGGATTAATATTTCCACCATTAGAAAAGATGGTATGATCGATTTTTACATTAAATGAAATACTGGGTGAACCATTTAAACAAAGATCAATTTGTGAACGGGCAAATTGAGAAAGTACGTCTCCTGAATCTATTAATTCCGTCCGCCATACACTTAAAGGAGTAGGAATTAAACTATGAAAACAACATACTCCGAAGATCTTTTGATGACTAAGAGATAAGACTTTTTCTATAAAACGGTTCATTCTCTTTCTTCCAATAAAACCTTCAGTTGAATCCCGAGTAGTAGAATTTAATCCTTGAAAGTATAATTTATCATTTTCATATAATGGATCAAATTCGCCGAAATATTGCTTCCAATATTCCCAAGCGGGCGGTTTTGAGTCTGTATATCCTGGAACAACTAAATATGGATATTCTAGCTTACTGATCTTTTCTTTCGCGATTCTAAATTCTTCTTTATAACTATTTTGAGTCACATTTCCTACATGAGCAACTAGATCGACATCTTCTATTCTATTTATTCGCTCGATAGCCTTATCCAGATTAGTAATCTTATTTTCTGATTCTTCATTGATTAAAGAATGAGAGAACTGAATAAACTTACAAATCGGTTTTTGATCTTTTTCTAAATCCAACGGAAGATAATAATTAACATTTCGATGAATTTCACTTTTAGCATTTGAGTCTAATATTGGAATTATCTTAAAAGTAAGATTGTTCTGGTCTATATCAATAATCGAGTAAGTAAACAAATCTCGATATCTTGTTTTATTACAACAAAATGTTCCTGCATTAAATATAAATAAATCTTTATCACTACTACTCACAGTATATAAATTAGAAGTATGTCTATGCCCATTTAACACTAAATCTGCTTTTGCATCCAAAAGCATTTTAAGCATATCTCCTGAATCATCAATAGCAGATCTCTCTTTTCCTGTATTTGGAATAGGGATAAGTTGATGATGAAAACATACAACCTTAAATTTGTTTTCTCGTTCTGGCTTTTCTAATCTCTTTCTTACAGCTTCAATTACATTATGATGAATTATCCCTCCAGGTAGGTCTGGCTTAGTGCTATCTATTCCAATGATATATAATTCTTCATCTTCATATTCATAATGCCTTCTGCCGATCATTTCCTCAAACAAAAGATATCCAACATTCATAGCATCATGATTTCCAATTAAAATCATTAGTGGGCATTTAGAAATTGGATTAAACTTCTTAAATTGCTCCATAGCGTATTCATATTCTAAAAGAGTGCCACTATGGGTAATATCTCCAAGATGTAAATACAGATCTACTTTGTTTATCTTATTTATTTTCTGTATACCTAAATTAAAGGCATGAAGATTAAATGGCCCCCTAGCACGAGTGATATGAGTATCTGAAACGATAACTATTCTTTTCTTGGATATTTTTCCTTTTTCCGAATTTAATTTAACACTTTTTTCAGAGATCATATTCTTCTATTTTTCTTTTAATTTTGCGGGATGCCCTATATATATTGACTTTTCTTGTAAAACTTGATTGAATTCTGTATAAGAATGAGCAGATAATTTAGTGTCGCGTTTTATATAAGTTCCTGGGAGCAATACACATTTAGCTCCAATTAGAACATCATCTTCTATAAGAATTTTCTTTAAAACAAATTTATCCTGTTCAATCCCAAAACTCAATATATTACTATTCATTCCTATAATAACATTTTTACCTATAGATACAAATTCAGAGGATATCCAACAATTATCGTGGATTCCATGTTTTCCTATTTTTACTCCAAAAAATCGAAGGATAAATCGATTTTTTAACCATGGAAATGGATTCGAAGCACCAATAAAAAGTGGCCATTTTTTTACAATATTTCTCAAATTCCAATAAAGATAATCCTTATCTTTGACGTTTCTATTAAATAATCCTTCCTTTGGTGGATAAATTAGTTTTAATATAGTTAAAATCAAGACAGAAAACAAAATCGCACTTAACTGTAATATATGAATTAAAATCAAGATATTAAAAGGAAATAAAAAAATAAACCACATAAATAATCCTTCTCTCCAAAGGAAGGTAGCATAAATCCATTCAAATAACATACACGGTATAAAACTTGAAATAATTGTAATAAAATACAGATATAGATATTTACTTCTCAGTCTCTCATCTATAGGAGTTGGAGAATCTCCTTTTAAACTTGCTGGTTGAAACATCTTTTATTTATTTCCTCCTTTCGAACTCTTTTCATTGAGATCATTACTATCTAACGACCCCGATTTTATTCTTTCAGCCTTTTTTTGAGCTTCTTCGACTGATTGAATCGGTAATGTCATACTTACCGGGATCCCTACATGAATTAAATCCCCCTCTAAATTTTGGTTTACCCAAGTATAGCTGTTTACACCCAAAACTGCCCCGTCTTGGAGTATCGTCCCAGGACTTATTATTGTATGAGGACCAACAATACAAGCTTTTCCTATTTTTACTTTTTTGATAATAATTTTATCTTGATAAATTAAATGTGAAAAGATACAAATGTTAAGTGAAGTCATTGTAAAATCTCCTATTTCAATTAATTCTGGATCTATATATCCTTCATAAGCAACCACATTCTTTCCTATATGAACCCCAAGAAAACGATACACAAAAATATCCGACCATGGTAAAGGTAGAGCCCTTGCTAACCAAATTGGAAAATATGCGGTCCAAAATCTTCGATGGGTATACTTCCACGCTTTACTACCTCTTTCAAATATACCTTCTTGCGGGGGATGCAATTTGTTTAAAAATTTGAAAATTACTGTTGAGAATAAAATAATAGAAAATGCAAATAAAAGAAGATTGCCATAAATATTCAACGGAAGGAGAAACCACTCCCACCACTGACCAATTAAAAGAAATGGTAAGAATCTGTCCCCTGTGAGAAGATAATATAGATCATTATAGAACCATATATTGATTATTATAATAATTAAGCATCCAACTAAAAATTGGAGAATCATAATTAGTGTATAAGGTGTTTTATATACTCCTGAAGTGGAAATGTATTCAATTTTGAATTTTGAATCATCTGTGGTTTCCATATAAATAACCTTTCTCCTTTATTGATTTCTTTATAATATATTATAATTTTGAAAATAATTAAATCATGATACTGAATTTGGCAAAATGATACCTAAAAGTAAAAATAATTAAAAACTTAATACACTATGATTTATATATTATTAATAAAATTAATTCATAAAATCAATACAAAATAAAAATCAAGGTTGACGAAATGTCAATTGACTGGGCAAAGGCCGAACAGAAACCAGAAAAAAAATTGTCAGTTGAAGGAAGATTCTTATTGGATCTCAGATCTAAAGTGAATGATCTAGAAAAACAATTAACTGATACTAAAAATGAATTAGCTCAAACAAAAGATAAATTAGCAGATACTATGAATGACTTAGATACAACTCAATCTAAACTTGAACAAACAGAAAGCCAGTTATCAGACTCAAAAACTGATCTTGAAAGAACTAAAACAGAAGATCAAGATGTAATTAGGGACTTAAATACTGAAAATAATAATCTTAAAACGGAATTAGCAGAATTTAAATCTAAAACAGAGGATCTAGAAAGTAACTTATCCCTTAAAGAAGCAAAAATTGCTGAATCTGATGAAAAAATATCTAATATAGCATCAGAATTAGAAAAAGCTTCTGATTTAGAAACACAACTCAATGATGCAAATAGTAAAGTTGAAAGTTTATCTGCTCAAGTTGAAGAATTAAATTCTAAGCACACAACTGCTCAAGGTGAAATTACTCAATTAAATTCACAATTAAGTGAACTAAATAACACTCTCCTACAGAGAGATGCTCAAATCCAAGAATTAAATGATGTACTTTCTGAACAAGGACAAACTTTAGAATCAACTGCTGCACACCTTCATGAAGTCGAAACTGAATTGGATGATTTAAAACCCCCAGAAATAGGTGCGGGAGGATTCGCTAGCGATGAGCGAATAACTTGCCCGATGTGTGGAGCTGTGGGGTCGAATATAAAGGTCATAGAAGATAAAACTAAAGTACTCTCTTATGTAGGGCATATCCCTATGTATGCGAAAAAGCACGTTTGTAAAAAATGTGGTTATGAATTTTAAGTGATTTTTTTTAAATTTCCTTTTTCTTTTCTAATCTTGTTTTAGTTTTGATTTTTAACATTCTAGCTATTCAGCATTTTGAGCTATATTTGAATTATAAAAAGATATAAAAGAGAAAAAATGATGAAGAAAAAACATCAATTGGATAAAAGAAAATCTATATTTTTAATTTCTCATATTTTTTTTTAAATAATGACACCTTAGATAAGATTATGAAAGGGAATGCTACGAGAAAATTTATTGGGACTTTACCTCAAAAAGAATTACTCAAACTATATACAAAGTATGTAAATGGTCCAAAAGTTCGATTTTTTAAAAGCCTTGGGTTGGGAATTGTTCCAGGAGAGAGATATGGAGTTATATTACGAGCATTAGAGGGCTCTAAACCTGGTGAACCACCTCTTGAGTTTTTTAATTGTCGTACTTCTGGAGGTGTATATAACTTAGGACATCAAAATCCAATAATTTTTAAAACAATTAAGGATGCTTTAGAAGAAGGGCTTGATATTGGTGACCACATACTCTTATCTGAACAGAGAGCTCTTTTAGGAAAGAAACTTGCTGATTTATTACCTGGCGATATCAGTAAAACAACGTTTGGAGTTGGTGGAGGAGAATCAATAGATTGTGCAATCAAGTTTTCAAGAGCATATACAAAACGGAAAGGTTGCGTATCTGCTATAGGTGGATATCATGGGCATACTGGTTTTGCTTTAGCGACTGGAGATCCAGAGTTTAGAGATAAATTCCTATGGGAAATTCCCGGTTTTAAGCAAATTCCATTTGGAGATATTGATGCTATGAGAAGAGTTATAACAGATGACATTGCTTGTGTTATATTAGAAACCATTCCAGCGACTGCAGGTATATTAATTGCTGCTGAAGGATATTTTACAGAAGTAAGGGAAATTTGTGATAAAACAGGAACAATGATGATTATAGATGAAGTGCAAGCAGGTTTGGGTAGAACTGGTCATTTATGGGCTATATATGGAGGGCTTCATCCAAATGAGAAAATTGTACCAGATTTTATGGTACTAGGAAAAGGTATGACCGCAGGAATTTATCCATTATCTACATGTAGTTATAAACCATTTATTGAAAAAGCTGTTTATAAAGATGATCCATTTATTCATATTTCCACAACAGGGGGTTCTGATATTGGTTGTGCAATTACTCTCGAAATGTTAAAAATCCAATCAGATCAAAAATTCTTAAATCATGTCAAAGAAATGGGTATATATTTCCAGAATGGTTTAGAAAAAATAAAAAATGAATTTTCTGACTTAATTAAAGAAGTTAGAGGAAGAGGCCTTATGTGGGGTGTTGAATTCTACAAGGAAACTGATAGTCAATTAGCTATGCTTTCTATAATAAAGGAAGGTGTATTGTTAGATTATTGTAATAACAAAAAAGATACTCTCAAAATTTTGCCACCGTTAATAATAACAAAGAATGAGCTTGATGAAATATTAGATCGCATAAACAACGGTATATCTAAATTAAAAGCAATTAAATAAAAAAGAAAAATTATATTTTTGATTTTTTTTCTTGATGAATTATATCTCGTTGTTCTTTTACTTGTTTTAATCTATCACCATCTAATGGGTAAAAGAATATTGCTATAATTGCAATCACTAAAGCTATAGCAGGATAAATAAACATTAGACTACGTAGTCCAAATTCTGGAATGTTAATTGGATTAAAGACTCCCCAATCTGCAATTAAGAATACAGGCCCGATAATAAGAAACACAAAAACAGTAGCAAACCGTTGAAAGAAAATATTTACTCCATAATAGCCACCTTCTCTACGTGTACCTGTAATTATTTCATCCTCATCAACAATATCTGCTATAATTATATCAATTATGTATAATGAACCAGATAATCCAATTCCTATCAAGAAAAACACAATATAGGCAATGACTTCCAAAAACGGCGTGGTAGAATCAAGGAAAAATAATGGAAGAAGAGTTACAATCCAGATTGTCATTGATAATAACCATGATTTTCTTGGACCAAACTTTTGAACTAAAGGTTTCCATAAAAGAGTCATAAAAAGAGCTGTTGATAAAAATGTTGCCCCCAATAATAAAGAAATCATTAATGGGTCTACAAATCCTAAAACAAATTCTGCATATAAAGGTACAATTACAGGTAACATCCCATAAACAAACCAGTTAGCAATTTCAGCAGGTATATATCTCATGAAACTTTTACTTTTAACACAAAATTTAAGATTCTTAAAAAAAGATGGTGCTTTTTTGTAATTTTCTCGAAATTCAATTCTTTCTTTGGGAGAAAACTTCAAAAAGAGTACTCCTGCAACAACTACTACAATTGCTACAATCAATCCATAAAAAGCGTATTCCCCTGGTTGTGGACTTGTATAACTTGAAATAAATATTCCTGGCATAATAAAGGCGGCAATTAATCCAAATACAGCAAAAAGCTGTCTAACATTATTCCCTTTCGTTCTTTCTTCCTCTGAAAGAAAGATTTCTGGGTATAAAGCTGTAAAATTTATATCATACATAGTGAAAAAAAATTCGAAAACTATGATGATGATAAGGAAATATATGAAATTTGCTATCCCGTCTACAATGCCCCAAGTAGATGGGGGTGTGAATAGTAAAATCATTATTATTGCAATAGGAATTAATGAAGCCATTATCCAAGGAAATCGACGACCCCATTTAGTGTGAGTTCTATCTGAAAAATAACCTATAATTGTGTCATTGAAACTATTCCAAATTGACCAGATTATAAATCCAAGCATTATCCAAGCAATATCGATGCCAACAACAGCATAATAGAACGTAAATGTGAGAAAAGTAAAAGCCTGATATGATGCTATGTCTGATAATTGTCCAATTCCATATCCCGAAGCTCTTTTATATGAAAACTTCTCAGATCCTTCTTTTCTCTCTTTACTCATAATTATCTTAATGATTATTTTTTAGTCAGAATAAAACAAATTGATAGTAATTCTCTTTTTTACTTAATAAATGTTTAATTAATGATGATTTTCGAGTTTGAACTAAATTAAAGCAAAAATTTATTGTTTTTACCTAAAATAGATTTAAATACATAATTAACTGTATAATTCTTGGCGGAAATATACATTAATGTTCATCATTATAATATAATTTAATTATTGAGGGTAAAAGAGGTGAAGTCAATTTGGAGGATTCTTTACAATTTTTTCATGAAGAAGAACCAACTGAAGAACGAACTTATAAAATTCTTTTTACTGGCTTAGACGGAGCTGGTAAAACAAGTATAATTTTGAGTCTCCAGAGAGAATTTTCAACAATAGCTTTAATTGAACCAACTAGAGGCGCTCAAAGAAGAACTTTTAAATTGTTAGGGAGGGAAATAAGCGAATGGGATCTGGGAGGACAAAAGAGTTATCTTATTTCTTATTTAAGAAATCCGGGTAAATTTTTTGATGACACAGAAGTTGCGATTTATGTTATAGATATATTAGATGCTTCTCGAATACATGAGTCTTTGAGTTATCTTTATGATGTAGTAGAGAAGTTTGGTGAATTAAAGATTGAACCATATGTGAATATTTTCTTTCATAAATATGATCCTAAATTAATCCAGACTGTACAGAAAGAAATAAAAGACCAAATAGCAGATTTGAAAAACGGAATAATAGAGACACTGGATTATAAAAAAATCAATTTCTTTATCACTTCGATATACGATCCATACACAATTATAAATGCTATGTCTAAGATTTTATTGGCGTTATATCCTAAAACACAATTACTTCAAAAGACTGTTGAGGAATTTGCAAGGAAATTAGATTGTGACGGTTTGATGATAATCGATAAAAATTCGATTATAATCGGTTCTTGCTTTAAAGATGATAACTCAAGACATATATTAAGCGGCACTATTGCGTACTTCTTAACGCTTAATGACGTATTTTCAGATATGATGTTAGAGAAGCAAGAGGATCAGATTGTTGTGAGGAGATCAGATAATTACTTCTTATTCAAACCGATAATGTTAGAAGAAACTGCTATTCCCTATTATTTGCTTGTTTTAAAAAGACAAAATCCACTGGATATCTATTTCATGAATAAAGATGTTAAGGCTTTTGTAAATATTTTCAAAGATATTATAAATGACTAAATTTCTTTTTTTCCACATTTTAAATTCTTTTAATGTTGAAATTCTAATATAGGGCAAAAATAAATATTTTACAATCTTAAACTAATATACTCAATATTAATGATTTGTCTGAAATGGATTTAGAAAGACTTTTTAAACCAAAATCAATGGCAGTTGTTGGGATTAGTAAAAAAAACTCTCTAAGCCCTGGAAGAATAGTTTTACTAAAAAATGAATTTGAAATGAATGTTAAAGTTTATGGAATTTATCCTAGTGGAGGAGAAATTGAAGGCATTCAATTATACGAAAAATTGGATAAGCTCCCAGAAATTCCAGATTTGCTTGTGATAGCAGTTGGCCCTGATGATACATTGGGATATATTGAAGATTGTGTTGATTTAAATATTCCTGCTGCTGTAATAATCGGAGGAGGTTTTGCCGAAATTGGTGGAAAAGGAAAAAAAAGACAAGAATTACTTGAAAAAATTGCCTTAGATAACAGTATTGCTGTTTTAGGACCAAATTGTCTTGGGGTATACGCTCCACCATTAGTTGATACTATCTTTTTACCTACAGAACGCATCACAAGACCTCCAAAAGGCTCTGTTGCACTTATAAGCCAGAGTGGAGGTGTGTTAGTGGATCAGTTTTTTGTGAAGTTTAATGAAAGAAACGTAGGAGTATCAACAGCAGTTTCTATTGGTAATCGTGCTGTTGTAGATGAAGCTATGTTATTGGAATACTTCAGCAAAGTAGACCCTGAAACAACTAATATTGCTTTTTATCTAGAAGGTTTTAAAGAGGGAAAAGCGCAAAAATTTCTACAATTAGCAAAAGAATCAGAAGATACAGTGATAGTATATTTTGGAGGGAAGACAAGAGAAGGAAAGGTTGCTACTCAATCACATACAGCAAGTTTAGCGGGGGATTTCAGAATTATCTATGATGCTTTAAGACAAAACTACGTTATCCAGCCACATTCAGAAAGAGAATTATTGACCAGTTTAAAGGTGTTTGATGTGTTATCACATAAAAGGAACCCCTTTGGTAAAAATGTTGTAACCCATGGTGATGTAGCAATTGTATCGGTTTCTGGAGGTCATGCGGTATTAGCAAGTGACAT
>JAEOTV010000156.1 GCA_016839635.1 Promethearchaeota archaeon
AGCAAGATTTCTACTTACCAGTCATTTTGATATGAATCAGTACGGGGATATAATAAGAAAAATGATGGCTCTTGGAAATATACAATTTAGACAATTAAGTGGTACTGGAGAATTTTTTGCTGTCACGCGAGATGCTGAAGAGGTAATATTAGGTCCAGCAACAGATCGTGAGGCGGATATGATTAGTATTGTAAGCAATCAAGATAGCTATGCTAAATTGTATTCGAATTTTATAGGCCCAATCTTCCAAGCCTCATCGAGACCAATAAAGTAGAATTGGGAAATGGAGATTAACGGAAAATAGAAAATGGAGTAATTAGCAACAAAAAATAATTTTTTATTCTTACTTTTTTTATAGATGAGCAATAAATCATATATATGAAGATATATCGAAATTTTGTTCTAAAAATAGATTTATAAAATCATCAACTTCCTGTTGCGAATCTCCATAGATTTTCAAGAGGAAACCATTATCTTTACCCTCAACTACAACTCGAAATCCATGATATCTTACTTTATACACCAGATATTCTAATTTTCTTTCACTCTCAGTGCCTTCTATGAAAAATTCCCCAAAATAGGTCCCTTTCGAAATTTTACAAAGTAAATACGCTGGGATTTCAACAATTTTACCATTATATCTTTGACATTTACATCTTGCAATCTGACTAAATTCAGTGGGGTTTTCAAAAAGTTTCACCTCTTCTGAATGAGTTGTCCAAAATAATATATCACCTATATCTATACTTTTTAACATTTTAATAGTTTCTTTACGAGCAAATTTACTTATAAAATCTAAGCGAGCTTCTTCTTTTATTATCCATTCGCAAGATCTGTTAAGTAATGATTTTACACCGAAGGTGTTTCCAGCGTTGAATTCACGCCAATAATTATCGTAGAAACCACATAAATAAATATCTAATTGAATATCAAGAATTTTGAAAGGACAATTCTCTTTGTCCTGATGACAAATAAGATCCTTATGATTCATTATATTACCAATAGTATTTCAAATATTAATAATTAAGTGTAAGGGAAAAAAAAATGCTTTATATATTTTTTAAGTTTCCAAGATAATTTCTTAACTTCGAAAATTGTTCTTTACTAAGCCTTGTTCCAGCCTGCTCTTCAATCTGCCGAATAAGCTCATTTAACCACTGCCCTTGTTCAATATTTTCCCATATCTCTACTAGTATCACATTCTTCTCCTTACAAATGAGCCTCTTTTTTCTATCGGCTTCTTGTTGCCCAGGAAGTGCGTCACTGTGCCAATATTCACCCATAGCTTCAACGGCAATACCAATCCATTTGTCATCCAAACCCAGATATTGCTTAAGAGCTCTATTAAGTTCAAGATAAACGTCAAAAGAAAATTGACCGTGAACCTTAATAGTTTCAGGATTACCCTCATCATTTATAGTAGTTATTTCTTCAACACCAACCGCAGATCTTACCTGCTTCTCAGGGAAAAATTTAAGTAAATCTCGTTTTTTTCCTTTATTTTTTATTTTTTTTGGACGATTTGTTAAACATATTTTACATATAGGACAATTTACTTAACTTTAAATATCTGTAAAAAAGTTAAAAATTCACTATAAAGAATCGTAAATCAAGTTTTTCTCAGAAAATATATCGAATTGTTCTAAATTTACAAGATTATCAAGCCCTTCAAAACCGTCTTAGCGAGCAATAATAATTATAGTTATAATAATAATAATGAATACTACTACGGGAATGCATTTAAGAATGCAAAGGTAATCTGTATATTTATCTACTTGTTCTTGTTTTATATCAGAGAGCTTCGCCCCACAATGAGGACAATATTCGGGTATCTCTGCAGAAATGGCGTCAAAACTTTGGAAAGCCGACCTTGCGGGGTGAATAAGCCGTCCGCACTCTTCACATCGTGGTGTTTTCATTTATTTACTTTTTAATTTTATTAGGATTTCTTTTTGTGCTATCAATAGTTATTAATTATTTGGAAATTTAAAGGTTCTGTTGAATGGTTATTATTGTCTATCGAATAGAAAACCATGTATATATAGTTTTTCGTTGAAAGCTATAATTAAAAGGTTAGAATTTTTGCTTTAAATAATCGTGCAATTTTTATCAAAAAAGATATACATTAGATAAATTTAAGATAATAAAATACCATTGTAAGTGTGAACATGAGTAGGACAGGAAAAACCATCATAAAACGACATATTACTGCCATTCGCAACGGAGAGAATAACCTAGTGATTGAAAATAATAGAATAATTCAAATAAGGATTATAGATCCCTAGCCACGATTTACCCTTACATACTTAAATATTTTTACTCCCTTGTATATCATAATAACTTCTAAGGTGAAATTATGGAAAAAATCGAGAATGAAAAAAATGGATTAATTCAAAGCCAACAATCATTATATACAAAATTTATAGGAATAAATCAGTTATTCAAAATCCATTTCTCGTCATTAATCTTGTTGTTTTCTTTTGCTTTAGGGATTACTATTCTATGGATATATTTATTGGCTATAGGACAAGCAACAACAGATCTATCTCAAAGATATGGCTTATTTGGAACCATAGTGACTATTTTTCTAACTGCGGTTCTTTCATTACTAATTATTCAAATAGGAATACAGATAATCTTTTATGGTTTATTCATTATCAGAGGAAACCGTTCTCTTAAACAGCCTGAAGAGAAAGAACAAGCACGAACTGCTCTCTACAATGGAATTGTCCCATATATGACCAATTTCTATTCGTTTTTTAAACGATATTCAAAAGAAAAAACGACATTGATTAAACTAGTGAGTACGTTTTTATTCCTTAATTTCATCTCGGGTTTTTATGTAGTGTTCATAATTACACGCTTTTTGGATGCTGGAAATGTAAATGATTTATTAAAAGTTTGTATGGTAATATTATTTCTATCAATGCTAATCTTTTGGCTAATAAATTTGGGTACTTCATTTAAAATAAGAAAGGAAATCGTTAAATG
>JAEOTV010000045.1 GCA_016839635.1 Promethearchaeota archaeon
CTTCGTGAAACCCGTCTTTCACGATTAATCATGTTATGATGGGATTATCACAGTAATATCTAAATGTTATTTCCAATACTGCAAATTTTAAAAGGAATCAATAAATTATAACACCAAATATTAAAACAAACTATAAGGTATCATAAAATATGTCTCCTCTGAAAAAAGAAGCTCTTTATGTAATTATTGCTACTATAAGCTTATATATTCTTATATTGGTATTATTTATTTCAACACCTTTCCCTAATGCATATAATTTCCTTATCAGATTTGGTGCGATATTTGGATTTACTTCAATGTTTATCGCCACGATGATGACTCCTTTCGCTGTTCAATTATATAAAATCTTTGGAAAACCTTTCATAAAAATTCATCATATCTATTCAATCACAGGTCTAGTATTGATTTCACTACATCCAATCTCATTTGCCATATACGTGATGGATATTACTGTTTTTGTCCCCGTATTCGATACATGGTTGGCATTTTGGCAATTAGCAGGACGTTTAGCTATTTATTTAATTTATGTAGCTATTTTAGGAGCACTTGTAAGAAAAAAATTCAAAAAAAATTGGAGAGTATTGCATGCTTTAAACTATATAGCCTTATTCTTAGCTTATGTTCACGGAGTTCTCATAGGTACAGATTTTCAAAATTTAGGAATTTTAATAATCTTTACTGTTATGATAATTCTTAGCTATGGTGTCTTGATTTATAAAAGATATCAAATATTTAAAAGGAAAAAAAAGTAAAAATTGAAAGATATTTAAAATTTTATTATCTATTAACTAATTCTTGATTCAAAGATTTTATTAGTAATAGATTTGAAACCAATAGTATCCAAGCAGAAAGGGAAAACATAAGAAGCCATTCCCAAAAAGGAGCCCATTGCCATAATGGCAGAAAAGTCCAAAATGCATCAGTATACGAGAGATACGGGACGGTATAAAAGAAACCGAAGAATATTGGAGTTAAAATCCATGAATTTATTGTTAATAGAATGCGTACGGTACGTGTCCTCTTTATTCCAATTTGTTTTTCTAAAATATCCGGAAATATAATAAATTGGGATGCAACTAGAATTCCACCAACCATAAAGAAGGTAAATGCAAAATCTGCGACGATATCATGCCAGGCATAACCAGGAAAAGGTGGACCTATAATGCTATCTAATTTTTCGCCAACATCTTCTGAAATAACTCCAGTCAGGAAAAGTCCACACATAGCAATTAACATACAGAGTAAGGTTAAATTACCCAATAATTTTCTTGATTTTTTTGACCTATCACCTACCAATACTTCTCTCAGGTAGAATGAGACGGGAACCATTAATATAGAGGTTTGCATCATTCCAAAATCAATGATTATAGGCATTGGTGTTAAATCAAGATTACCTAGATCGCTTATATAATTGATTAAGATATTAAAACCAGCTGGATCATAAGAAGGACCAGCAGGATCTAATTGACCAATTAGGATTGCTAATACCACACTTGAAATCCAAATGATTGTTGCACCTACGCATGAAAATTTAACAACCTTAGGATGAGTAAGTATCTTATAAAAATTATTTACTTTATCTTTAAATCCCATATATTTCATAACCATTTTTTATAGTTCTAGATTAAAATTTTATTGATTATAAATACATTTGAGTGATTTATATAGATTACATTTTTGGGATATCTCGTTTACTTTTTTCTTTTTTAATTAATAGTTTCCCCATAGCTTTATGACTAGTAAGTTGTAACCATCTAAAAAATGAATAGATCAAAATTTTAAAATATAAAATTAAATAGTATCTTGTCTTTTCATTTATTTTCCAACATTAATAAAGACTGTTTAAGAAAAATTCAAAATTAGCGAATGCAAATTAAATAGAAATTTGTAAAAAATATGAAAAAACATTACGGTATAATTCTAATTTTGCTAATATCAGTTATTACTATAGATTATGTAAGAATTTATACTAATTATATTTATTCTCCTATAGAACTTGAAAGAGAACCTTCTAAAGGACTAAATTTGGCAGAAAATGCAAATATCGGAGCATGGATAATCGTAGCGGGGGATAGAGATTCTGATCATGAATTATATTATGCTTTTGAAAATCAATGTAATGAAATATATGATATCTTACAAGGTTTAGGGTACTCAGCAGCTCAGATCTGCTATCTTGCTGCAGATTGGGATGGTTCTCTTCCCTCAAA
>JAEOTV010000061.1 GCA_016839635.1 Promethearchaeota archaeon
ATAATTTCATTATTAAATTCAATATAATGATATTGAGAACTATTAATATATGCATGAATTCCATCTCCAGTAACAGTTATATCTGGATCAGCTTCAAAATGAGGTTTAAGTGAGGGAATTCCCTGACCTAACCAGTCTACGTCTCCAGATAACATAGCATTATTTGCTGTGACATCATTTTTATAATAGATATATACAATACCATCAAAATAGGCACCAGTTCTCCAATACCTTTCCCATCTGACAAATCGAACCTCAGAATTAGGAATATAACTTATTAATTTAAACGGCCCTGTTCCAATAATAAAATCTTCACCAAGCACTAACATTCTATCTGCTGGAGTAGAATCAGGATGCACAATTGCGCTTGCACTGTAGGCTAATAACCCTTCAGCAGGTGCAAATGGAGCATTTAAGACGAGTGTAACGTCTAGCTCGTTCATAGGATTAACAAAACTTAAAGTATGATTAAAGATAGGAGTTAAACCTGGAGGTTTATTAGGAAATTTATATAAAGAATGTGGTGTAGCCATAATATAAGGTGTTGCTAAAGTGCCAGTCGCATTACCGAAGAAATTAATTCTTTCAAAAGTATGTAAGACACATTCTCCAGTAAGTTTTGAGCCATCATGAAAATATACTTCATCCTGTAGTTGGAATGTGATGTTAGTACCGAATTTTGAACTTTGAAAGTCCCAAGATTCTGCAAGTCTTCCTATAATAGGTAACTCAGGGTCAGTTAAATCATAAGCAACTAAAGTTTCTACTACCTGATCAAATACATTATTTGAATGAGCGTCCCAAGAATCACATGGATCCATAGTAAAAGGATTGCCTCTGCTTACTACTTTAATAATTTCGCCATATTCTTCATTTTTTAATCCACCAAATATAATAGCTAAAAAGATATTCCCAATACCAGAGAAAATTAACACAATGGCTAATATGATTATTGTTAATTCTTTCTTTTCCATTTGACTATTAGGATTTCTAATTTTTTTTTTAATAATTATAGACTTATTTTATTCCTATTTATTTTTTACAATTATGTAACCATCAAAAGGAATTTAATCAAAATAAAAAATTAGAATTAATAGATCTTTCTAGAAAATCTAATAAAAAATTTTCCTCTTCTATTTGCCCATATTAATTTTTCTTGGTCAAATGTTACCAGATGCCATAAAAAATATCTAGAGCAATAGAAAAAATAATCCAGATTAAGAATTAAAAAAACCTGAACCTCGATATCAATCCTACTATTATGACCATAAGATCTCATGTCCCTCCACACCCTTACCATAAAGCGTAAATACCTATAGTTACGGATGCTTCCTCCCGGACCTGTCCGGTTTTCTAATTATGAGCTTATACCTTTCCTACAAAAGGTACTGCTCTGATACCTACCATTATGGGGAATGCTTCGCCGGAACACAAGATTGGATAATAGCACTTATGAATTCTTAATTCAGGCAATTTCCACTATGAGCATTTTGTGGTCCACCCAGCAAGGGGTTTCAAGGATGCCCAACTTCCTCGATAGAATTAAAACTTTCATAAAATTTAAAATTTACATTTTCAAAAAAATGTTGGAGTGAAGCAAGTTCTCATTTGTATAGTGAAATTTTAAGCTACTTATTCGAAAATAATTCTTTTTTAATCTCTTTTCTTCTCATAATTGATAGAAATTCTTTTGTATCTGGAAAAATATAGATAAAGTCTTCGCCATCATCCTCTATTGTAATCTCCTTATAAAACTTTCCTTTAACTTTAGTATTTAAATCATTTAAAATCATGAATTAAAAGGAAGTGATTAGAATTCAAAAAAACGTATAGCATGGTGATAATACGGAGATGACCATGAAATAAGGAACTAAAAAATTAGTATTATTAATTTATAAGTAAATTATCTAAAAATGATTTTACTTGATTATTGGCAGATTTTCCGTGATTGAATAGACCATTTAGATATCCATTTAGAAAAACTTTGATTTCCGAGTTAAGATCTTTAATATCAATATAATTATATTGTGTTTTTAATTTCTTTCCATCAACTACCGGTTTTATGTGTTTCTCAATTAAATTCAACGTAAAATTCACCACAGCAGTATTGACTTTATCTTTATCACCAAGAGATAACTCATAGTTCCCTTGTATTGTTTGTTTTCTTATTTCATTTAATTCTAATAATAGATTTTCTAGATCTGGTAATAAGTTTAACAATTTTATTTTATTCGGCAAATCCTTATCCTTATCCTTTGGAAGTTGAGCATCACAATACTTCTCTAAATTTGCGTAGAATCTCACTAAAAGTTTAAAAGTATCTTCAATTTCATACATATTTTCCCAAATATTAAGGTCAACACCTTTGAGAGAACTCTTAATATTAGCTTTAACTTTTTCAGAAACTCCAGATAAATATTGTGAATAATCCTCAAATGGAAACCCAAAGTAGTAATTATTATATTTTTCTTTAATTTCTTTCGCTGTAACGGCTTGGGCTTGAATCTTTTCCTTTTTGACAATTTCCTTTACGAATTTCATAATATAATTACAATTTGGACAATAAGTAATCCATGAACCAAGAATTACTTCGGATGGTTTAACGCCACTAGAACTTATATACCCATTAAATCCTGATAATAATTTTCCCTCAGAAGAAAAGGTAGCTTCCTCAGGGTAAAATGTTCTTGGAATGAATTTAGTGTTGCATAAAGGGCATTTTAGCTTTTCTTTTTTATTCATGACACTCTAAGATATATTTTTAATTAGCCTCTAATTGAATGTACAATATCACATATTTTAGTATAATTTGTAGTATAAATACGATAATAATATCTAGACCATATTCCTTAAAATAAATTTAAATCTAAAAGTACAAAAAAAATTGAACATTCATATTAAACACATAATTCAAATAGAAATACAAATTTGGAAATTTAAAAATGTCAGATAATATAGTGTTAGTTGATGCTGAAACCCTAGAAAATTTCATGCTTGATGTTTTTATGGGATTAGAAGTTCCAAAGAAAGATGCTCAAATTATTGCGGACGTATTGATTACTTCAGATTTAAGAGGAATAGAATCGCATGGCATTCAAAGATGCAAAATGTATTATGATCGCATTAAGGAAGGGATTTATGAGGCAAAAACAAAAATTGATGTTATAAAAGAAGGCCCCACTACAGCGTTGTTGGATGGAAATTGCGGTATGGGGCATGTTATAGCTTATACAGCAATGAAGATGGCGATAGAAAAAGCAAAAAATTTTGGATTAGGAGCAGTAGCAGTAAGAAATTCTACCCATTTTGGGATTGCAGGATATTATTCTCTTATGGCTATAAAAGAGGGAATGATCGGGATGACTGTGACTAATGCTAGACCATCTATTCCCCCAACTTTTGGATCTGAACCCATGTTGGGTACAAATCCATTCACAATTGGGGCCCCCACAAATGAACAGTTCCCTTTTCTTCTTGATTGTGCCACTTCGATAATTCAAAGAGGGAAAGTTGAAGTTAATGCACGAATCAATAAACCACTTCCAGAAAACACGGTGATTGATGATAAAGGTGAAATCATGACTGATCCGAATGAAGTTTTAGAAGAAATGTTAAAGAGAAAAGCTTCTTTATTGCCGTTAGGAGGTAAAGGCGAAGAAACTGCGGGATATAAAGGATATGGATATGCTACAGTTGTAGAACTCCTTTCTGCTGCTTTACAAGAGGGTATTTTCTTAAGAGATACTCTTGGCATTGTTGAGAACGACCAAAAAAGATTAAAAGTTGGCCAATTCTTCTTAGCAATCAATATTGGGAGTTTTATTGGGTTAGATTCATTTAAGAAGACTGCTGGTAATATAATGGGGGATTTAAGAGGTTCAAGAAAGATCCCAGGTGCAGAGAGAATTTATACAGCTGGAGAAAAGGAATATATTGCTGAAAATGAAAGAAGAAAATCAGGAATACCTCTGAACAAAAGTTTACAAAAAGACATTATAACTATGCAAAAAGAACTCCAGTTGGATAAATATGACTTTCCCTTCTCAGAATGATTTTTCCAAAAATTATATCATTACTTATTTTTCACTTTTTTTGTTAGATTTTGAGTAATTTGTTAAATTAAAAAATTGGGGTACTTTATTATCATAATTTTGTAATTAGAAATAATTATAATCACTTTAAAAATGTGGATGATATAAATGAAGCAAAAAACTCAATACAAATTAATTTTATTGGTCTCTATTTTAGCAGGTTTCATTTCGGTTTTTACACTCTATTTTCTGAATCTTCCAACCATTATTCAAGCATATAATGACATTCAAGGAATGGATTTAGTTGTCATTATTGTTTTAGTCAGAATTCTTATCTTATTTGGGAGTTCAATGTATATGCTTTACAAATGGTTTAAACAAGAGAAGCAATTTTTATCGGATCTTCCAATTTTGTTTGCCATTTTTTTCCTTCTGTTGACGTTTGGGAAAATGATAGACTTATTCTTTGATTTTACATATAGTTATTTTATTGATTCGTTGAATTTGCTCGTAATTAAGATTCGATACTTTATTATCATATTTACAGTGCTGCCACTGATTTATTTGAGTATAACAATGATTCTTTTTAGGCTTTCATTAATGGATAAATTTCAAAAACTCAGAAACGAAAAAACTAGAAACAAAACTAGTTCTATAATTGCTATAGTAATTATCATCGTTGAATCTGTTGCTGTTATTATAGTTCCTGATGCCCCTTCAATAAGTATTTTATTACCCGCAGTAGTTATTCCTTCACTGTTGGTAATCGTATGGTTATTTGCATTTTCACATAGAAATAAGCGCCTTTCACAGGTAAATTCTTTTGTATTGATGATTGGATTTGCAGCATATTTACTCTCACAAATATTAAGACCTGTATTTCAACGTTTACTAGGGGAGAATACTGCATATATAAATCTTTCAGAACTAATTGATTTGGTTATATTTATTGTAATATTCATTGGATTTTACCTAGAAGCGAATTATAAAGAAGATTAAATTATTTTTTTATTATTTTATTTTTGATTAAGTAAACCAATTGAATCAGAGCCGTTTTTGTAAGACCAAGTGTTTTCTTATTGGTTTAGAATGGGGAAAAATTGTATCAATTGCTCTAGTATTATTTGACCAAATGGATGTTCCTTCATAGTAGGTAAGACCACGCATAATACATGTAAGCTGTCCGATATTATTAAGAGCTGAAAAGATCCCCTTTCCATAATAACCTTTCTTAACCATAGCAGTATCGACATTTACTCTCGTAATTGGGTCTCCTCTCCAAGCATCATAGAGATCCGGTAGACACAAAATAATTCCTACTAATTCTCCAGTATGTCTATCAAAAGCCATAGGAATGTACGGTTGAATTCGTTCAAGATCGCATGATTTCCATGCTTCAATATATTCGGGAATGGTAGAATAATCTTCAAGCCGAACCTCCCTTTCTAGGTTGTAAAATGAATCCGGTAATTTACTGTATGCCTCAAAGAAATCTAAAACACGATTTTTCCCAGACCCATCTGGCATGATTTGGTAAAATGAATTATTGGCAAGTTCTCGAATAGCATCAGTATAATCATATAATTCTTCTAATGTAGGAAAACCAAGTCTTATATCTTTATCAATTTTTTTTCCCTTATCCCATGAATGCTTAGTAACACGAACACAAGTATATTCAGATTCATTTTTATATCCTAATCGATTTAAATAATTTATTATTCTGGTTTTTGGGTCGGTGTATCCTACTCCATATATGATTTGTTGTTCGAATCCCATAAATTGGATACCTAAACCACCGAGATTTTTAGGAAAACTGATACTACCACGGATTTTTCGAATTTTATTTTCTCTTACAAATTGCTCACACTCTCGAATTAAATCTTTACATGTTATAAAATCGTTCGCATGGAGCCATCCAAATGTGCCACATTTTCTGCTATAACTCGTATAGTATGGATCAATTTGGCATATTACAAATCCACAGATCTCAACTTCACTATAAGCTACGAATATCTTAATTTTATAGTTAGGATCCTGTAATTTCTTTCTCAAATAAGATATGAGCTCTGAGATTACATGATCTCTTACAAGAATATCTGGTACATACAAAATATTTTCTAACACATTTCTAATATTTTCTAATTCATAAGTTTCAAGAATTTTAATTCTTTTTACTTGTTGAGTCGTTTGCATCATTTTAAAATCATCAATACAAATTTTACTATTAATTTGTAACTTTTCTTTTTAAAGAAAAAATTGGAGATTTTGATTTTGGGTGGATACAAAATTCAGTGAATTAGAATTGAAAATTCAAGACATTACTAAAATATCGATTAAATATTATATATAGATCATTAATTAATGTCTCTTTTTGTCTATTATCTAACAAACGTAGGTTGATACAAGTTTAATTTTAATACTTTTTCTAAGATTTGCTAAAGACAATTTAATAAAGATTATAATGTTATTGTAATCAACAAAATTCTAAAATCTAGAATTTAATTCAGGGCAATAAAAATACATAAAAAAGATATAAATTGAGAGAGATCACACATAAAGGTTTAGCTCGATTAGTAGGATTATACGGATCTCATTTTATAGATTCCGATAACTTGCAAATACTCGAAGCTTCATCAGTAGAACCAGACGAAATAAACAGAGAAAGGCTACGTAAGGGTATGTTCGAAGCGATAATGAGCTCAATCGGATGGTTTGTTGACCATACTGATAGAGCAAAGGAATTGTCGATCCAAAATATTAATAAAACCTCTGAAGCTTATAATTCTGGTGATCAGTCTTGGTCTCGTTGGCTCGGATGGGTTTTTCATTTTATTACTGATTGGGGAACGCCATACCATTCTTCAAATACAATGTCTGAATATATTTTAAACTCAAAAAGTGATATATTTAATAAGGAGTCTGAAAATGGTGGTGAGTCTTTTTGGACTATATTATTAGATAGATTTTTTAACCTTATCAAGTTCAAAGTAGATCATGACAAGTTTGAAGATATATGCGAAGAACGTTGGCAGCAAAACGATTCTATTATTAAAGACAATTTTATCAAATTTAAGGAAAATAACATATCTTTCGTAGATTTAGAAATTTTTAGCGAAAAAATGGATGAATTACGGGCTAAATACGAGAATAAACTCCTTGATTGGATTACAGATTGCTCGGATCAGGAATTTTCACTGTATATGACAGATATAGCAAAAGTAATGGATGTTGCCTGCCGGATAGTTTTAGGATAAAATTTAAAGATAATTCTTTAACCATTAACAAATAGAAAATATTATGATACCGACAAGAATCGTGGAATGTGCGTTTTTTTCAGGTTACAATGGAGATAGAATATATTTCCATGATGCTCAAACCAAAAATCAGCTTGCTTCTCCTAAAACTGTTTGATTTGAGAGAGGATCATTGAACGAGTTTTTTAATCTTTTCAGAAACTTATATGGCTTATTTATATCGCATTCATTTCATTCTGAAGAATTCACTAATTTAGATCCGAGACACCTATATAGAATGTAAGATAGAGCTCTAAGATATATTTTTCCTCTAAATAATTAAGAAAGAAGGTTCTTTATGATGTTGTTTAATTAAAAACCACTGAATTTTATACACACCCTTGATTTTTCCTTTAAATATTCCAAGAAGATATTATTCACAAATTTTGGATAAGGTGATTTTATGATAGAACATAAATATATATGTGGAAAATGTATTTTGCCTGAGGGATTTCTAGGAGTCCATCTAAATTCAGAAGGTCTTTGTGACTTTTGTTCGGATCTCGACCATAAGAACTTGAATTGGTCGCGAACAGAAATAAGTAATGAAAGAAGACAGAAAGCTCTTGAAGACTGGAATAATATTGTAGAGGATATGCAAAGAAACCCTCGAAGTGGCCAATATGATTGTATAATAGGATATTCCGGGGGCAAAGATTCTACAGCATTACTGGATTATTTAGTTAATCAGTTGGGATTAAATCCATTAGCAGTTACATCAGATACAGGTTTTATGACTGACATCGCAAAAGAAAATATGAAAGATACGCTAAAAGAAATTCAAGTAGATCATCTTTTACTCGAAGAGTGTATACCAACATTCACAAAGCTCTATAAATACCATTTTTTTCATCATAATTCTGATGATGTATTCTTAGCACGGAATATTTGTGATTATTGTTCTGATTTAATCCATAGTATTGTAGTAAAAGAAGCAATAAAACAAGAAATCCCATATGTATTATTTGGGTACTCTCCTGATCAAATCTTTCGATATTTCTATGAAATGCCCCAGGATGAAGTTATTAAAGAATGGAAACCAGAAATACTAGAAAGTCCTTTCTTTGATACTAATGACGCAAGATGGTATTTAACCGATCAAGAAATTAAGGGTGGTAAACTTCCTCGAGTATTACTTCCTTACCATGTAATCCCATATCAGGAACAGGATATTATTGAGCTTGTAGAATCAAGAAACTATATTAAAAAAGGACATGCAGACCCATTATTAACTAATTGTAATGTAATTCATGCTGCGATGTTTTATGATCTTAACCGATATGGTGGAATACTCTATGCTTATCAATATGCGGAATTAGTACGCCAAAATCCTACATCAAGAAAAAAATGGTTAAGAACATTGAAAATGATTGGTCCTTTAATTCTTGAAAATAGGTTCAAAACAGCGCAAGTAAATGCATTTTTTAGGCAAATTGGAGTATCACAAGAAGAAATGTTGGAACATATTAGCATGCAATTGAAAGATAATCCCAATAACGAGAAAATTGAGAGAAATATCAATATGTTTAGGAAAAAACAAAAGAATAGGTAGACCATAGCAACAATATACTAATTTTCTTTATTATTTTATTACTTTATTTTATTTTTTCTTTTTTTCATACATTAATTCAAATTGATATAAAAAACTTAATTCAAGGTAAGCCAGATACAAAGAGGAATGTAAGCAAACATGATTGAAAATAATAATACCCATTCAAAAAGCGGGAAAGTAAAAATACAAAATCCTATAAATGATATAAAGGGTAAGAACGCTCCAAAACCAAAGTATTTTGGGACATTTATATCAGATCGAATAATTATGATTCCATATCCTAACAAGGAGAAAATGAAGCCCCCAAATGCGATACCAGAGAAAATTTCATGCCACATCCCACACGCCCTATCTAAGCTAAAGATACCAACCATAATAATTCCAATACCACCGCCCATCAAAGTATAACGAGGCATTCGACAAAATAAACAAGTGAATTTCGCATTTTGGTGCTTAGATATATCTATTTTCTTATAAAAGTAAAAATTAAACAATATTGTGCTGAGACCTCCAAACACACTGGATATATCGAATAAATATGGGAAAGGAGTCACACTGAAACTTCCAAGTTGGCTAATCGTGTTTGTAATAATATTATATCCCTGAATGAAGGCAAATCCTATACTCAAAGAAAGAAAGAAAAAATATAATGCATATCCTGATATGATACTTGATTCCTTTAGTCTTGTACGCTCCCCGATGTGAGAAAATTTCTTTTTTAGAGGAATGCCTTTTTTTGCTACAGATTTAGGCATAAATGCATATTGAAGACCTAAGGTTTCTAAAAGTTTTTTTCCTTCTTCAATTAATTGGATATCTGGACTAATTTCCCCTTCAAAATAATTAAATAAGATATAGTCCTCAAACACACCTCTTTTCTTATTATATTTCCAACTTGGCAAGTATCCCCGAGGTTCTAAACGAAACATATGAAATATTCTCTGATGTTCAGGTCTATAGGCAGATATAAAAACTTCGCAATATCTTATTCCTAAATCCCTAACATATTTCATAAACTGATCAACATACACGTACAATTCCTCAAGAGAATTTACCTTGTAAGTTGTTTTCTCAAAGTTCTGAATTTGTGGTGTATGTACGAACTGAAAAAAGGAATCAGAACCCTCAAGTGTGAATCGAACAGTTTCATATCCAAATTTATCTCTAATAACACTGCTTGAAAATAATTTCCTTAACTTTTTGATCTTCCGAAAATTTAAATCGAGATCAGAATTATCAAATTCACATGCACCGAGGTTGTATCTTTGAGTAGAGTATAAGAAACAATTCACAACTTCAGGAATCACAACAGGGGTGCAATCACTTCGCAATGTTGTTATCGCTCTGTCATCATAGCAGATGTGCAAAATATCTGATTCTACTTTCCCTAAGAAAACATCTTTGTTTGGGTAAAATGCAAGAGGACGTATTCCACCAATCGAGAGTGCAAATTGAGATTTTGCATGAGCCGTACGATTTTCACAATACCACCGGTAAATTTTATCCTTATATTTACTATACATTCCAATATAAGAGCCAATTACAGCTTTAATAACATCTACATTCCCCTGATATTGTTTTTTTAACATTAATCCTCTAATATAACCCATTCTATCTTCAAAATCAAGAATAAATGTAAAACATCCCATTGTATCATCGTGGATGTCTTTAAATACAACCCAATCACAGTTGGGGCTCTTTATCATTTTTTGTACTTCCTGTACATCTTCCATCTCCTTATAAGGGTATGTCCCATTATACAATTCTTTATAGATCTCAACAATTTCAACCGCATCTTTAGGCTGAGCAAGTTTTAATATTGGACTTTTTTTCCTTATCTTAACCTTATGCTCAATTTCAAAATTAAGATGCATTCCCTCATTAATACTTAAAATCTCTAAATTTTCAAACGGTTTTAGAAACTGACTGGTGGAATTTGGAAATGTGTCATCTATTGAAATTACCAAATCTGTAGTTAATTCTTCTGATATCATAATGTACTTTTTTCTCTCTTTTTATCGCTAATTTTAGAGTATGACTATAATTTAACTAAAATTTTAGCAAATGTATTTAAATAAAAAAGAAGAGGAATTAGGGATCTTTTTTCCTTTAAATATAAATTTTAAACATCGAATTTTTCTTTTAATTTTCTATAGATATTATTTACTTTTAATCCGACTTCTTCAAGTAAATTGTTTTTCTCTAATAATTCTTCTGATATGGAAGATGAGTCACCCAAATCAGTAAATTGAGCTAATTTATTTTCGGTCAGACTCTGTTTAAGGAAAAAGGGAAAAAACTCAATCAATTCATCTATTAATTTTATTCTAAGTTCTATAATTTGTTTTCTCAATTCTTTTGGGGTAAGATAACCATTAGATACCTTCTCAATTCCTTTTTTTAAAGCTGTTAGTTGATCCTCATCAAAAATAATTTTTTCTAGCATTTCATAAAGAAAATCTTTTCTCTCTTCATTTATCATTGTTACTCCCCTCGTAGATATAGTGCTGAATTTTTATAAAGAAATTATATATAAATTGATATACCTCTTTAGCTAAAGATTCTAATTTGTTTGTTTCTAGATTTAGGACTTTATATCGCTCTATATAATCTAAGAGTTCTTGTTTTGTAATTGGAAAATCATTGATATCTCCCAAAAAAGCTAAAAATTTCTCTAATTTATCATGAGATATTGGGCTCTCTAAATTATAATACTGCTTTATAACATTCATTAAAAATTTTTTAATTAATCCATGTTCTATTTTCAGTGCGTTTCTATAATCTTCATGATTAATATAACTATAAATTTTAAAGATATCATAGTTAAAATCGCTAAACTCGCGCATTAAGGCATCTTTTAAGCTATGTTCTTGAACAATATATCTTCGGGGTTTTTCTTGAAATATATTTTCTAAATCCGATTTATTTGTAGCCTTTTCTAATATACCAACACTAATTTCTGTTTGTGTCTTACCTTTTGTATTATAGTAATCTTTTAATGCTTCTTGGTACCTTTCTCCTACAGAATATGAAGTTCTTAAGGCTTCTGAACCACTTGCTCTTCGAGGATGGTTTTCTACTAAATATCCCTGTTTAATTAAAATGTTCAATAGTTCATCCCTAATTCTTTTAATGTGTTCTTTCTTACTAGTCTTCTGAGAAGCTTTGGGATAAATAATTTCTTTTAACTGAGATTTAAGCTTATGTTTATAGAGATTTCCAATCTGGTCGATTGTTTGGATCTCATCTAAAAATTTAATTACTTCATCTAAATAGACGATATAATGTCCCAGATCTATCTCAAATAACATTTTCTTTGCTTGATCTAATATTTTTCTTTCTGTAAACTTTAGATCAAATCCCTGATGTTCCATAACGCTTACAATTTTATCATAAGGAAGAAGTTTTTGTTCGTCAATTTCTTTCCAATTTATATATGCAGGAAATGGTTGATCAATATCTTCTCTCCGAATTAAAACTTCATTATGTTTCATATTTTTGAGATATCTAATTTGATAAGTTTGATTTCTTGAACGTGTATAGTATCCAATCCCTTCAATTTCCTGCAAATTCATTAGATTTCGCAATATTGAGATATCACGAGTATCTGTAGCTTTTAATGTGATTATGTTATTAAAATAAATTAAAAAGTTTGCATGGAGGTAATGTATTTGATTTGCTGAAAGAATTAGTCCAAAATTATTTTCAAATAACGGTTTTAAAAAGATATCTACTTTGTCATAATTTCGTTTTAAATCTAAAAAGTATGAATCAAAGAATATGTCTATATTGGGAATAAAAATAAATTTTCCGTAATGCTCTCCTTTATTTTTTACGTAATGAATAATTTTTGCCAGAATAATGAATGTTAAAAATATTTTTTTATTTAATTCTCTCAGCACAGAGAGATCAACAATCACAGTTTTTGGATTTTGAATGAAATGATTGGCTAAGATACTATCTTTTTGAATTCCTTGAAAGAAGGTTAGATCATCTTGAGTAAAATCTGAAAACAATGAAAGTAATGTATCACTTATCGGGCTTTTTTCCCAATCACTTTGATTTTGTAATGCCATGCGAATAGAACCTAAATCCATGTCAGGATTTTTCTGAATCGTATTTCGAAACATTTCAACTGTACGTTCGTCTTTCTTAAAAGCTAATCCAAATGCATCAAATACATATTCCAAGTAATCTGTATTATGAGGGTCGTAAGGAATATCTGATTTAGTAGGATCAATTATGAAAGCACTTCCATACTTGAAAAATAATATATCTTCTTTAAACCTAGAATCTTCAAAATAATTATATAGCTTAGACCATTTCCCTGTAAAATCAAAAATAAGAGAAGGAACTTTTGTTTTTATTAATTCTGAAACGATCTTCATAGAAATGGCATCTCTTTTTTCAGAATCCCCATTTACTATAAGTAAATTCTTTAATTGTTCAAGTGTAAATCCCACAGGCACTTCAGGTTCTAAAACTTCAGTATTAATAGTATGACCAATAGTGATATAATTTTCTAAATATAGTGGGGTGTTAAATTCAGCAGCTATTTTTGTTTGTGTACCCTTTTTAAGAATGTCAACAATTGTCGAAAGTGGGTGCATGGATGCTCCTTGTAACATCACATAATTAAGATGACTGCCATTTAACCGAAATAAGTTGTTCTTTATAGACGAAAATAGATACCCGGAAATTAAATCCCTTGCTTTTAAATCTTCAATTTCATAACTCTGAAAATTAATATTAAATGCTCCCCTTAAAGCATCAACCTGATTAATTAAATCATCTTCCAATTCAGAAAAAATAGTATTGTCAAGAACATTAACAAATTTGTATTTATTTATTGTCATAGTTAGCATACTATACCACATTCCATAGCGATAACTTAACCATCTTTCAGCCTGAATAGCGTCTTTGATTTTAGTATCTTCTTTCCAAAGCATCATTCTTTTTTGTTTCTCATTTACATGTTTTAATCCTTTTTTATAAAATTCATAATAATTAATTGGTTGATTTTTTAATGTATAGCTAAATGATATCTTATGATTGTTTAGACTTTCAATAAATCGGCCAAGAAGACAAAAAGGAGTTTGATATACGTATTTAAGATTCACAATTTTCAAACCAATAAGAACTTGGTTGTTAGCATGAATAAATAAACTGTAGGGAAACTGTCTAATGTAATAAAATTGAATATTTTTAAATGGATTTATGGTTATAATATCATCCTCTTGTAATAATTTCGCTTTTGTAAACTGAAATAATATTGATCTCCACCAGATCATTATGAATATGATTATAAACCCTGAATTAATGAATATAACATACAAAATAAATAAGTTAATAGAAAAAAGAAGATAATCAAAATAAATCATCAAAAGAGTGAATATCAAGAATTTACCAAGAATATGATGGGTAGATCCTTTCAAATATTCTTTTTTGTTTTCACTATATTTTTTTTGTGGTCCATCTTGAACATAAAACGTTCTTAGGGCATTAATCAAATTGTTACCAGAAAGAAGAACTGACTGAAAGTGGTGAAAATAACTGACGAGATTGCTTTTTAAATCAGTAGAGTGCTTTTTGATATAATATTGTAAACGATCCAATTTATGATTTGTAAGAATTCCATTTATATCATAAAAAATAGTAAAATATATACTTGCTAGCCTTGAATTCAAAGAATTTACAGCAATCTCTCTTGATACTTTTTCTTGAAATAAAGGAATGATTGGTTTTTGAACAATTTGGTATGAATATGATAACCTTATATTTTTAGAACTTAAAGCTTTTATAAACTGTTGAATAGCAGAATGAACATTTTCAGGAATCACATTTATCTGGAATATTCGAATTGCCATATGAAGAGTATCTTTTCTGTTAGAAAGATACAAAGTTGCAGTATCTGTTTTATTATACCAAAAAACCATATCCTCAAAGGGGTTAAAAGAAACCTTACTTCTTAAAGTAAAAGGGATAATATATCTTAATATGTAAATCTCGTCATAAAACGCCACAATAAACAAAATCCCGCATAAAATTCCAATCGTAATCGAGAAAATAAGTTGTTGACTAAGTATATACATCGAAATAATAATAAAGAGAGACAAACTTAACAAAAAAGCAGTTTTAACCAATGATATAGTACTATTAGTATCCTTAAATGATGGATTCGTATTCCATATTCTTAGATATTTTTTTCTTTCTTCAGTTTCTTCTACTACTGTATATTTGTTTCTATTCTTATCATTATCAAAATTGTTTATCCCTAATGAAGGCTCAGATGAATAATCTTTTGTCATATTATCCTCTCTCCTTTCTGAATAATTTTATATAAATAAATATTAAAAAAACAGTGCCTCCAAAGAGGAATAGTGTCCATGAACTTAACTCACTTGAGAATATTGGAATTAAACTTAATTCCAAGAGTATAGTCACTCCAATCGATGCAAGTAAAATAATTAATCCAATAATAAAGTATCCATATATATGTTCTATTGAATTTTGATAACTTATATTATCTTTAAGAGCACCTCGGATCGTTATTTTTCCCTTTCTATCATTTATAAGTGAATTTTTAATTGATCGTAAATAGAGTGCGGTTTCAAATTGTTGACTATCCAAATTATGTTGAAGCTTTTTTTGAAGTCTTACCTCACGTTCTCTAATTTTCTGTAAGATTAACGGTCTTAAATCACTGGAATTTTTTTCTTTTCGCTTTGTTCCGGGAGATAAAAAAGAAAAAGCTCCCAACTTTGAAGATTCTATAAAATCATCATATTCCAGACTTTTATGGAGATTTATTACCTCTAATTTTCTTAATTCATAATAGATCTGAAATATCGTTTTGATGTAATCATATGGAATATCTCCTCTACTTTTAAGAAAAAGGATTTCACACTCTCTTATTGCTTCTATATGTTTTTGTTGAAAAATAGGAATTTTTAAATTTTTCACAAATATTTCATTTATCAATTCCATATATTCAAAAATCTTTTCTCCCAAGGTTCTATTTCGTGGTCTTACTCCCAGATGAAT
>JAEOTV010000022.1 GCA_016839635.1 Promethearchaeota archaeon
ATTTTGTCAGCTAAATGACCTCCTGGGATCTGAAAAATCATTGTTGAAATGCTTAACCACATTCCTATGAAAGCCAGCTGTTCAAGGGATAATCCGTATTGAGCTCTCAAACCGGCTCCCATAATTGACATTGAAATATTATAAATGAATATATCTAGTACTAAGAAGATTAATACAGCTCTTTTCTTAGGTGATTTAAGGATATTACTCCACGTACTCAGCTTTTTATCAATATTTTCTTTAAAAATCGCAGTATCTTTAGATTTTTTATATCTGAGGTCAGAAATTACGAAAATATTGATAAGATAGTTGATAGAGTCTAATAATAGGTAAATAATAAAATAAACTCGAATATCTTTAACAATATCAAGCATTACAAAAAATTCCCCACAAATATTGCCGATAAATATACCAAAAAACATCAAACCAAACAAAATCCCCTTCTTCATTTTATCACTACTTTCCGAAATAAACATATTGTATCCAATCTCTCCAAACGCTCCACTTAAATGAAAGAAGATGATTCCTGGAACTAGATGTATAAGGTTTTCGGTAAATAATAGGAACATCATTCCAATGTAAAAAAAAGGCATTTCAAGCAACCAAACTTTTTTGCGGTTAAATTTATCAGATAACCTTCCCACCCAGGGTTTTGGTAGAAATAGGAGGATACCTCCCAGAGTTACAAGAATACCCGTTATAAAGACTGATTCTGTTATTTCTAACAAAAACAGTTGATATCCTAGATAGAATGGTCTCGAGGCGAATCCATAAATTGAACTAATGACAAATAAAGCCCACAGATTTCTTTTTTGAACTTTATCAATTTCCTCTGAATTACCTAGTAGATTCATTATTCTCTTCACCTTGTACCTTTTGCTAATTGGGGAATACTCTGTTAACATCGATCATTACCCTCTATATATCTCTATGAATATAAAAATAATAACCTTGAGTTCATAGCGATATTGTGATAGGGTAAGATGCATGGTTTAAAGTAATTTAAATTAAATTACTCTTGCATAAAATTTATCGCCATAAACTTAATCCATTTTAAATCACTATATATTAAATGGCTAGGCTACTATTTAAGCTTTTCGACAGTTTTGTGGCATGATATTTCATTTTTCATTACTATGAAATTATATTTTGAATGTTAGAAAGGAGTCTCAACATTAAGCGATAAAATCGTCGTAAATCTTAAATACAATATTGTCTCTATAGGTTCTTAGAGACTTAAATAAACCGAATTCCTAAAGAAATTGGTGGATCCTTATACTCTTCGTTTATCTTGAACCTGGATGGGACTTATATACATTAGTTATTTTTATTAGTACCGCTGACGCAATTGTTTATCTCGCTTTTGGTCTGTATTATATGATAAAACACAATATTTTTGATAAAGGGGTAGTTATTCCGCTCTTATGGAGTCTTATGTTATTTTTATTCCCAGTTTTAATTTGGATCGTGCCAAAATTAGTGGAAAGGGATAAAGGTAATTTTTTTGCGAGTGCAATCATGATTTGGGGTTTGGGTATTATTACAATCATTTTTATTATAATTTTATATCTAATTAATGTAAAACGGAGTACAAGAAAAGAAGTTTAATTTAAAACATTTATAATGAAACGAATTTGTGACTCCTGCGGGAAAGAAAAGGAGATTTTGGGAGGAAAAACATGCGAAAATGGCCATTTTATCTGTAAGACTTGCGTTTCTCAAAGAGTCGGAGTTTTTGACACAGTAGTTCTTGGTTCAAAAGCAACGTGTCCATTGGATGGAAAACCATTAAGGTAAAAATATTAGTTTTTGAAAGATAAATGTCTTTTTTACTGGATATTTACCGCTTTTGGTCCATCATCTAATAGAAAAAGATCTACGATAGAAAGCCATTTTTTTTTAGTATCAGGATCATTTATGATTTTATTTACAAGATTTTTCCCTATTTTGAGATTTTCAACACCTAACTCAAGATTTCCAAGAATTTTATAGCAGATACCTAATTTAATATAAGTCTGGTAAATATACCATTCATGTCCACCTAAAACCATAGCTTTTATAAATTTTTTAGCTGCTTCTTCATATTCTTCAAAATACATTAAAATTTCACCATAAGTATCGTAATATATTCCCGTATCAGTTTCATTCTCAATAAGTTTCTGAATTACTTTTATTGCTTCTTCTTTTCTGTCTAAAAAACGCAGCCAATACGCTTTATAACTAAGAAGATCATGATCTTTTGGATATTTTTGGATCAAATTATTAATCAACTCTAGCCCGCTTTCAATGTTTTTCGTTTTTTTAAGGACTAATGCTTTTACAATTTGAATAACCTTTTCATTTTCAGGGAAAGTTTCAAGGATTTTATCCAAGATTTTTAAGGATTCGCCATATTGGTTGAAATAAATCAAAATTTTTATTTTTGAAAGGTGTAAAACAAAGTTCATTGGATCAGATTTAAGTTCCTTCTCAATCTCTTTAACTTTTTCTTTATATTGGTTTTCTAAATTATTAGTACCATTAATTAGAAATATATCTGATGTATTCTGCCAAATCATTCCTTCTAACTTATCATAATTGCTTTTTAACTTTCTTTTACTCTTTATTTTATAGGCTAAGACTCTAATATATTCAGGTAAAAAGTCTCGTAATTGATCTTTTAAATCTTCATTAAATATTTTATCACAGATTTCTTCGAGGATATCATTTATTAAGGAGGTATAAGTCTCGGATTTACCAAACTTCACTAAAAATGTATATTTTGTAATATGGTCCTCAGTAATCGCTCGAAGTATCTTTTCTAGTTTATCATCCGATCGGAAATAATAACTCCTATCAGGAAAGACTTCTATTTTGAAAAATTTAAGAGTAAATAAATTGCTTTCAACAACCTCATCTACCCAAAAATCAAGAGTCTTTCTTTTTATTTGATAAATTCTTGAGAAATCATCAAAAGAGATATATTCAGGGTAAAAATCAGGATGATTGATTGAAATAAAGAGTATTATTTTATCAAAATCTACTTCATCTCTTAAAATATTACTTACTTTTGAATAATCCAACTTTAATTTATTATTGACAAACCTAAATCTAATGTTATCATTAGTGATTTTGAATTTGTCGAAAAATCTTAATGTTTTTTTAGTAGTTTCATCAACTCTTTTACTTTCTTCTTCTAAAATTGTTTGTCTATCTAAGTCGTAATTTTGCAGCATAAGTGAATATTTTTTTTTGCCTAATTGTGTAATAAAATATTTTCTTTCTTCTTTTATTAATGAGCCCTCTTGAACTAGTGAACTTAGACTCTTTGATAATGGGGATTGCGAGATCGAGAGAGGTTTTTTAAGAAAGTCAGATCTTTTACAATAATTATTATTATAAACCATCCATAGAATCCAGTGGGAATAATTTCTCCCGCTTCTTAAGATGATTTCAGGTGGAAAACTTAGCTTTCGCTCCTCTTTTAGAGCTTTAGATAATTCATGATATCTTTTTTTCCCTTCGGGAGTAATTCTATATTGTCCTTTGGAGAAATTATCCACCAATTCTTTTTGTTTCAAAGTCTTTAAATGCCGGGAAAGTGTAGATAGGGGGATCTCAATTGGTTTTTGGATAAAAGTTGACCACTCACATTTATCATTATTATTTAACATCCATAGAATAATTTGATCATAATTCTTCTGATACAGTTTCGGGGGGTTAAGAATCTCTTGAGAGGGGTAATTAATTTTTCCCATATTTGATGAATGTAGATTATTTTGTTCAATAGGTATTGATTGGGTATTTTTCTATTTAATATTTATTTCTCAGAACTTCCACGATTGATCGAAACTTCCCTGAAACTACCGGTAGCTTGACTTTAAATGGCACTATATCTCAACATTTAATTAATCATCCTATTGATGATTAATTTTAAATCAAAAAAATGAAGTTGAAAAAAATGAACAGAACTAAATTAGTACCGAAATTGTTAATATTCCTTATTTTAGGAATAGTTATCTTGAGCTTCTCTACGTCAGTTCAAGGCTCTACAACAATTAGACCAATAGACGATTATGCTGGAGAATATACAATCTTTTATGGTGTTGATCTTCCAGGATCATTCATAGGTTGGGGTGATCCGGATTCAGGGTTAGTTATTCATCCACATGCTGGTAATTGGTTAGATCCATTAGAAGCACCTATCCCTCATTTAAACTGGCTCTTCTGGGAATATAAACTTTTAGCACAATGTCCACATGAAGGAAATATCATGGAAAGAGTCATAGATGAAGAACATACCTTAATTTCTATAAATCTACATGTAAAAGAAGTTCCCTTCATGTTGTTCAATTTATATTTCTCTGGGATTTACCCCTATTATTGCAACTATGAACCATTATCCGCAGGTATTATGAACTATAACTTACAATGTAAGATTATTTTCAATACTGAGTTTCTTTATGAATGGTTTGAAGAGTATGGGAGATTGCCATCACTTTTTGAAATTTTTAATAATCCTCTTAACATAATTCCGTTAGATCTTGTTCCTCTGATAACATTCATGCATATAACTGGGCAAGGTTTTTTAACTGAAGGAGGAGATGGTATAGTCAAACTCAATCAGGTTGCGATCTGGGATCCAGAGCTTGGAGATTATAAATGGCCTGTAGAAATTGTAATCAATAAATAAAAACGTTGCTTATTAAATTATTTTAATTTTAAATCAAGATATAGAAATTGGAGGAATTAGTTTAGATAAAATAGAACCAGATGGAGCTACTACTAATCCAATAATCCTCCATTCTATACTTTTTTTTTATTTAAACCTTAATATTTAATGCAAAGAAAGTATCTAATTTTTAAAATGAAAAATAAAACTAGGGTTCTTTACATTACATTTAAAACTGTGATTAGTTTAATAAATTATATATTTAACACGATAGTCCAATTTTGAAGAGTATTCATGGTTGAAATTAGTCCATTTTCAAATTCTAAGGAAATTGTAGGAGCGAGGCAGTTATTAAAAGAGGGAAAATTTAAAGAAGCACTCTTGGTTCTAGAAGACTTTGAAGAAAAAGGATTTTCAGTAGATTCAGATCGACTCTCTTGCCATCTATTAAAAAGTCATATATATATAACTTATGGGAATCATACTGAGAGCCTTAAATATAGCCAAAAAGCGTATCAAGAGAGTATAGCGTTAAATAATCAATTATTATCAATTGAAGCTCTTTTAATTATGGCGAGAGCGTTGATTTGGCTAGGTGACTTGGAGAAGGGTTTCAATTTACTTATTCAATGCGAAGATATACTTAAAAAACTATCAAATATATCAATGTCAGAAAGAGAGAGACTGGAAGGATGGATTGTAGGTTTGAAAGGGAGCGCTAGTTGGTTTATGGGAGAGATAAACCAAACAAAAATGTATGTGAATAGAAGCTTACAACTGATAGAAAAAGTAGGAGATATAAATGGCCTTATCACAATTCTCTTTTTTATTGGAAGCTATAACACTCTTTCTAATATCGATTATAAGTATGCTCAAGAAATCCTTGAACGAGGGTTAACTCTTGCAGAAGAAAATAATCATCCGTACAGTAAATCGAACTATCCTGAGATGTTTGGAATTCTTTACTCTTTAAAAGGTGAATTAAAAAAGGCATTAAGATATCACAAAAAAGCCTTACCTATTTTTAGAGAAAATAATAATAAACACTGGTATTTAGCCACTCTTAATAATATGAGTAGCACTTATATTGAACTAGGAGATTTTGATCGCGCATTATCATGTATTAAACAAAGTTTAGAGTTGGCAAAAGAAGGTAATAATAATTGGCAAATTAGTGGTTATATTGGCACTATGATTGAGGTCCTCGTTAATAAAGGTGATATTGAGCAAGCTCATAAGTATCTAGAGCAACTGGAGGAAATATGTAAAAAAGAGGATAATAAGATGATGGAGACAACGTATAAAATGCATGAAGCTCTACTCCTCAAAGCGAGTCCTAGGGTTCGAAATCGTGCGAAAGCAGAAGAAATTTATAAACAAATCGTTAAAGAAGATCCGATAACCAGCGAAGGATATATTAATGCTTTATTACATTTATGCGAACTACTACTAGATGAAATGCAAAACACTAATGAGTTAGAGATTTTGGAAGAGATTGATCCTCTGATTACTC
>JAEOTV010000157.1 GCA_016839635.1 Promethearchaeota archaeon
CTTGATTAGGATCTGCTATACCAACTAAATCTTCAATTTCCTTATGCATTTTCCAAAAAAGAGAAGGATCCTGTAAAAAATATTGATAATTTGCATAGATACCAGGATCATATCGTTCCCATAAACCCCCTGGACTCCGAAAATCATCAATTCCCGATTCTGTTGATATACCTGCACCAGTAAATACAACTATATAATTAGAATTTTTGATTATGAGGGCTGCATCGAATAGTTTTTCTTTATCGACCAATTTCATTCACCTAGTATTTTTATTTATTTTTTGGGATATCCATATCGATATCGTTTTCCAAATCTTCTTTTTCATGCATTTTTTGAGGTTTTGAAATATCAAATGGAAGCTCACAAACCCAACATTCATTCTCTAAAGTTGTCAATGTGTCAGAGCATTTTATACAATAGAGAGTATTGCAACCAGGACAAAGATATATATTATTTCTCGCTAAGTTTCCTTTACACACAAGGCAAGTTTTCCTTTCTTTAGATACTGAGATTTCTTCTTCAGAAACTTTCTTAGGACGTACAAACATTTCTAAAATATTTGGTATTCCTTCTTTACTTTCATATACTGTGTCTGATTTGATGAATTTCCATAATGGATATAATGTTATATAACTAATAGATGTTAAGGGAATAGAATAGATTAGTCCAAAAGAACTCAAATATATAGCTAGTAAAGTAAATGGAATATATAAGACAATCAGGAAGTAGAAAAATGGCTTGATAAGTTTTGAAATATTTTTAGGACTAATGAGGGTGGGAGTTAAAAAGCTAGAAGCTCCGATAATATTAAAAATTGGTGCTAGTATTAAAGGAAAAGCGTTAAGCTCTTTAGTAGCAGGTCCAGTTAAAAGCCCCCCAAAAGTATATAATGCAAATCCAATACTTAATATTAAAGATGAACCTTTCAATTCATAAGTCGACCATTTTACAAAAATAAAAAGAACCAGTAAGAAAGTCACCAATATAAATGATGCACCAAATAGCCATACTATTATTTCTATATTATAAGGAAAGACTATGATTGAAATAGCAATCATAGTGCTAATAATTGTTAAAGAAAATTTGGTGTGTTTATAATTATATTCAAACATCAAGAAGAAGAGTGTAAAACCTAATATGTAAAATGACCTACTTATTTTAAAAAAAATTCTCAAAATGGCATTATTAGAGCTAAGATCCACAGTAAAGACACCATTTTCATATATTCCCGGAATTAATAACTCGCCGATAAAATGAAATAACGTAAAGAGTGTGATTCCTAATATACAAAATACAAAACCAAACATTATCATTTTTTCTCTTAAATCTTTTTGTTGATGGGCTCTATAAATATAAAGAGCTACACAAATCAACATTAGAAGAATTACCATTCCAAAAAGAAATCGTTCTACTGGATCCCAGAGCATCACCTGAAACATTTTAATCCCATTCCTATTGTTTGTTGATTAAATTTATTTTTGTATGATTTTAAAAATTATAAAATTTTCCCTTATCTTTTAGATAATATATCCCAAATCTTTCAGTTCGTCTCAATTTCATAGCTTCGGTTTGCCAAGCCATATCCTTTGTATAGAATTGTGATTTGTGTAGTTTTAAAGCTTCATAAACCTTAAATCTTAAATCCCCAACTTTGTTTTTAACAAGATTTTCTCCTTGAGCCTTTAGAGGATTATAAAGATAAAAAACATAAAATTTTAAATTAATCAAATTGAGGTCTTCTGCAACTTTAACAGCAATATCATGAGTTGCTTGATGATCAGGATGTTTATTGTTATCACTTGGAATTACAAATATATCAGCGTCCTTTACTATATCTATGATTTGTTTTACAGCATCATCAATGTGATCTTTTAATTCTTGATCATAAAATTTGAGAAAATGTCTATTTTCTTTTTTTACTCCTAAAAACTCACCTGCAGCATCTGCTTCAGCTAATCTTATTCTTGCGAGTTCCTCCTCTGTAATTCTTGTTTCTTCACAATCTTCTAGTTCATCCTCTTCTCTTGCTTTTGTGTAGCCTGCTCTTCCATCAGTAAACCAAATAATATGAACATCATGGCCTTCTTCAAGCCATTTCATGATTGAACCACCAGCACCGTAACTTTCATCATCAGGATGAGGTACGAAAACTATAATCTTAAAATTATTTCACCAATTCAATAAAATAAGTATTGATGCATTTGATTTGTATATCAGAATAATTTCTTATTACATTAAAAATAGATGATTATACTTTTTTTAAATAATTTTATTATACTTTTTCTTCATTTCCCAAAGTTTCTTATCATATTTGTGATCATTTAAAGAAATTTGTTGTAATAACAAATACTTAAATATAATTTTTGTTATCAAGTAATTATAACTTTTGTATGAAATTACAGAGATTGTTATAATCCATCATACAAAAATAATAAGTTACTACAAAAAATGATAATTTTTTACAAAAAAAGATTAGGTGTATAAATATGAACATTGGAAGAAGAATGGTCTTTGGGTTTTCTATTCTGATATTACTGTGTACTGTAATAGGAATCGTTGGAATTTTTCAAATAAATGCTGTAGATGCTAACATTCATACAATTTCAAATA
>JAEOTV010000158.1 GCA_016839635.1 Promethearchaeota archaeon
ACTATTTATTTTGGATTCCATCTGGATCTCCGCAAAAGAAATTAAATCCTCTATTTTCAAATCTACTTCATTAAAAAATGTATCAAGATTCTCACCAACTAAGGAACTAAACTCATTTATTAGTTCTAATTCATTATATTTAAGATCCTTGCTTAGTAGAAGTGGATGTGTTTCAATTTGATTAAAAAGATATACTTTATACTTATCTATTAGCTTATGTCCTAAATTTTTTGCTGGTCTTTGCTCTTGGTTAAATTTTTCATATGTATTTTCTATCAAATTCATAGTTAGAGTTTTTAATCGTCGATATGAAAGATATTTTGGAAGTGATAATCTAATCAGGTTAAGTCCCTTATTTATGATTTCTGAAAAATAATTAAAAACTGAGCTTAGTTCTATTATTCTTAGATTCATTTTTTGGGTTAATGCTCGTTCTATAGACTTTTTTGCTATTTTCCATATAGGACCGAAATTTACGCTTTCTAAATTTCCTTTATTTAATATAAAATGTTCAAATTTGTTTAATAATTCATCAAGATCTCCCATTTCCCCTGTACTAAGGAAATTTTTAGAATATTCCAAAAATTTATTTAAGTATCCTTGTAGATCAATTAGTAATGAATCTACAGTAGAAACGAGCCATTCTGCTGTGTGAGGTTCATTATAATTTTTTATTTTTTGTGTAATGTAATCAACTATAAAATTAATAATTTCATCCAGAGATTCGTCTATAGTACCTGTGTTTGCTAAATTGATGAGATTCGTTCCTAAATTTAAAGTCTTGTCAACAATAAAATTTGCGCTAGGCTCAGATATTGAGAATTTAAGATGTTCAATTGCTTGTTGCCCATCGAATGAGCTTTTAATTTTCTGAAATTTAGAATTTAACAAATTAATCTCCATAGGTTTTTTATACCATAAAACCTCAACATTAGAGACAATTTTAGCATAAGTGTTTAACATTTCTTTTTCAGTAGGAAGAGTCTTACTTATACCAATTAACTTCTTGTTCCATTTATCTTCGACTAGTTCTCCATAAAGTTTTTTATTGAATCTCGAAGCAAATTTGTTATATAATTGCTGTTTATTTTCTCTATTTAATTCGGGTCGATCAGAAAACTCTTCTACCTCAAAAAATAGTTTACTTATATTATTCAATGATTCCCTTGATTTATGTATATTCATAACTCCAGTTTCGGGTTTCAAAGCAAGTAATAAACTTTCACAATCTTTATATTTACCTGGCATGAAAATCATTGATTGTGGGTAAATATTAACCCGAGCACTTTTTTCGTCAATATTAAATAAATCAAATTCAATACTGAACACCTCTGCACCTGTATAATCTCGTAAAATCGCATTATACATTGTTAAATATTTAATGACTTCTTGGGAAAGTGCATTTACTTTTTCTCTTGTAAGCCTTCCAGGGCCAATTACATCTCCAACAATAACTTCATTTGGAGAAGAATAACCAAATATTAGAGAATACTGATAACTTATAAATTCTCGTGTTGTTATCATAATCTATTTTCATTTATAGAATATAATTCTTAAATTAATAAATTCAAAGTATAAAAAACTTAAATATAACCTTTAAACAAAATTTAATGGCTTTTTAAATAATTTAAGTTTATTAATTATTAAAATTTACTTTTGAATAGTAAATAAAATACGTGTTTAAAAATTTTATAGAAGAAATAAGAGATTTTAATTCTAAGTTATTTAATATTATTTTTTTAACTCGACCTAAATTTGATATATGACTATGAGAATAAGTCTGTTAAACATTATAGCTCATAATTATAATGAATTTCTAGTTTTTAGGTTAAAAAGATTACATTAAAACAAAAGTTCAAGTTTTGAAAATAAAAATATAATAAGACAAAAATTATTATATTTATAATAATAATTATAAAATCTAAAAGCACTAAAGGTGTGGAGATATTCAATTTGGGTCTGATTTAGGAATCAATCAAGAGGATATCGAAAAAATTAGTCCTCAAATTACATTTATAACATCAAACGCAGATATTGAGGCAATTGCTCTTGTATCTCAAGAAGGTTACCAAATAGCATTTAGCGCATTACCACAATATCATGTTGATGGAGATCAGTTTTGTGGGCTTTCAAGTGCCTTACTAATGACTGGAAGATCAACAATCCAAACTTTATTCCAGGAAGATTTAAGTGAGATTATTGTACGTGCTCAAGATGGTTATATTGTAATTACCAATGCAGGGAGATTAGTAATTGTGTGTGCTGGAACTGTTATTGATACATTAATGAAGTCGGTAAAGGTTATGAGAATTGCAGCTAAAAATCTTTATAAAATATTTGAAGATCGCTAGCTCAAAATACATTTTTAACTAATTTTAAATATCCTAACAATTTGTGTACTAAACCAATAGGTTTTTATACAAGTTCTCATAATTAAAATAAAATATTTGTTCATAAACTATTTTTAATCATGTCAATTCTAAGAAATATAGGTTGGCAGTGGCTTTGTTGGCTATAAAGCCAATTGCATTTGATATTTCTTAATTATCGTTTTTCATTTTAATATTTTCCTTCAAAATATTAAATTCTCTTTCTAAATGCGCATTAATTATTTGACATCCAATTTGTTAATGAATCACATGTTAAAATGTGAAAAAATGAACATATCTGGTAATTAAAATGGTAGATTACTTTAAAGGAAGAATCTTATTACAACCAAACGAGATTCCAAAAGAATGGGTAAATATTTTACCAAGTTTACCCACTCCTATGACGCCCTTAATTAATCCAATTGATGGGAGACCCGCACCTCCAGAAATGGCATTTGCTATATTTCCTAAGGAGTGCGTAAAGCAAGAGATCTCTCAAGAGCCTATGATCACTATTCCTAATAAATTAAGGGAAATTTTTGCAAATACATATCGACCCAGTCCTCTACATCGTGCAATGGGATTAGAAAAAGAATTAGGTATAGAAGGAGAAAGAATCAAAATTTTTTTTAAAAATGAGTCAGTGTCTCCCACAGGCTCTCACAAACCTAATACAGCTATTACCCAGGCATTTTATGCGAAAAAAGAGGGATTAGATGAACTGGTTACTGAAACAGGCGCCGGACAGTGGGGTTCTGCTTTAGCATATGGATGTACACTCTTTGGTCTTAAATGTACAGTATATATGGTAAGAGTAAGCTATTTCCAAAAACCTGGGAGAAAGATTTTAATGAGAACTTTTAATGCTAAAGTATACCCGAGTCCTTCGAATTTAACGGAATCAGGGAAGAATTTTTTAAATAAAAACCAAGAACATCCAGGGAGTTTAGGAATCGCTATCTCTGAAGCATTAGAGCACAGTATGAAAAGTAATAAGATTAAATATTCTCTTGGAAGCGTAGTTAATTTTGTTCTTTTACACCAAACTATAATTGGACAGGAAGTAAAAATACAACTGGCGAAAGTAGGTATTGAAAAACCAGATGTATTAATAGGTTGCATGGGTGGAGGTTCAAACTTTGCAGGTTTAATGATTCCATTTGCTAAAGATAAAATTGAGGACCGAATTCAAGATATGGAAATAATTGGAGTAGAACCTCGAGCATGCCCTAGTGTATGTAAAGGAGAGTATAGATGGGATTTTGGGGATACTTCGATGAAAGGACCAATATTAAAGATGCACACTTTAGGACATACTTTTATCCCTAGCCCAATTCATGCTGGAGGATTAAGGTATCATGGAATGGCACCAATTATTTCAATATTACATAACAAGCGGATTATTAAAACTATAATGCATCACCAAACTGAAGTGATTAGTGCGGGGATCCAATTTGCAAAAGCCGAAGGAATAATTCCGGCTCCAGAAAGTGCACATGCTATAAAAGAAACGATTGATCAAGCGTTAAAAGCCAAAGAAAATAATGAGAAAAAAGTAATATTATTCAATCTTAGTGGTCATGGCTTCTTCGATCTGTCAGCTTATGAAAAATATATGAACGGGGAATTAAAAGATTATGAATTGCCAACTGAACAAATACAAAAATCATTAACCTCAAAAGAAATGCCAAAAATAGATGAATCTCAATTTTAAATCCAAATTTTTTTTTTTTAAAAAATAAAATAAAACCATTTTAAATTCAAGAAAATCTTAAAATAAAAGGATCTTTTAAATATTAAAATTTCATGAACTTGATCATTCTTGAATGTACTTTCTATAATAATTATATGCTTTTTATACATGTATGGGCTATTAATTTTTTATATCACCTATTTAGCAAAAAAAAAGAGTGAAATTGGAGCTTTTATAAATAATTTAATCCATGCATTAGTTTTTATTGTATCAATTTCGATTAATTTGATTATATCAAATTTATTTAATCTCCCTAATAGAGAATTCATTGAGTTTCCATTCAATATTTTAATGATTTTATTTATTATTTTTTTTTTACCGTTATTCTATTTTTTCACATCTCGAGAAAAACATAGAATTAAGATTAGGAAAAAAAATCATATTAAATTTGAATTACAATCCTTCACAGAACTTCCTCTTAAATATGATATATATAGAAAATTAACCCATTTTGTTGTTTTAGGAATAATATTCTTTTATTTTACACTAGGATTTTTGCTACAAAATCTTTTTATTAGTATGGGCTGGGATATAATGATCTTTTCCCAAAGTTTAGTAGTTTTTCTAGTTGCGATTTCTTTAATAGGTTTATTAACGGCTGATATTGTAAGAATATTAACCCCTGAGTTTTATCCATTAAAACAAGTCAATCAAATATTGAGGGAAAAAGAACTACATATGAGGTTAGGACCTCATATTTCTATGAGTATTGGATGTTTATCTATAATTTTATTATATGGTATAATTCAACCCATAGGACCTGTAATAATCTGTACTTCGATGGCAATGTCTATTTTTGGAGATACAACCGCAAATTTAGTTGGGAGAACAATTGGTCATAGAAAGATTAGAAAAACAAATAAAACATATGAAGGATTAATTGGGGGTATCATCGCTGCCTTTCTCTCTGGAGTAGTTGTCTTATTTATACTAAGAAATTATTATAGATTCAGTATTCCAGGATTATTAATAATTCCTTTTATTGGAACGATGATCATTGGAATAATAGATTATTTGGATTTAGAGATTGACGATAATTTAACATTTAATTTTTGTGTATCAACAATTTTATTTTTTAGTTCAATTTCAATATTATAAAATAGTTATCATAAATTTTTTCAATCAAGATAGTTTTTTTTATGAAAATGTTAGAAGAAAAATTAAAAATCGATAAAATCTCTAAAGGAACTGTTATTGATCATATAGATGCCGGATACGCCGTAACAATTCTTAATCTTACTGGTATTGATGAATCCAAAAATTTAATGACAATTGGAGTTAATGTTTCATCAAAAAAATTTCAAACAAAAGACATAATTAAAATTGAAAATGTTTTTCTTAATGAAACTCAAATGCAACAAATATCTATATTGTCTCCTAACGCTACAATTTCATTAATTGAAAATTATAAAGTGATTGAAAAGAAAAAAGTGGAGCTTCCCCGGATTATTAAAAAGCTAATTTTATGTGTTAATCAGACATGTATTAGTAATTCCGAAAAAGAGCCTATTGATACTGAATTTCTAGTTTTAGAAGAAAAACCCTTGAAAATTCAATGCATTTACTGTGAACGTATATATAAATTAGAAGAAATCGTTTTTACTTCAAAAGAAAAAAAAGAGATGAAAGTGATACAGCGGATTCAACTATAAATAAGATTCATATACTTTTATAAAAAAAGTTCAAGGATCGACGAAAAATTTGGAATGAAATGAAGTATCGTATGAAAAAAAACACCCACGATCATAAATAAGAAAAAAAACATACCAATCCCCGGCAATATAATATTTTTCCAATGCCACTCTTCTTTGTCATATTCATATTTTAGAATATTAAAACTAACAACAAATGGAAATAAAAACCACCATGATAACATCCAACCTAACATGAACCAGCCGATTAATCCAAAGAACAGACGTCCTACAAATGCACTTAACGCCCCAGTAACTGCCCGAATCCAGTATAACTTTGTCTCTCTTTCCATACGAAGATCAAACGATTTTAACGGCTTTTTTTCAACTTGAATTGATTGTTTTTTATGTTCTTTCTTCTTCTCTTGTAAAAGCCGTTGTCTTCTTTTTTTAATATCTACCTTCTTGCGTCTTCGCATAATTATAATTATAAATATTATTTATTATAAAAATCATTATATATTATTGATAAACTAGAAATTAAACCAAATATGATTAAAACATCAACCGAATTTACTAATTTTGACGTATTTGCCATTGTAAAAGAATTAGATTCAATATTGATTAATGGTACGATTCTTAATATATATGAAGTAGAAGATATATTGATATTAAAAATCAATACTAATTTTGGAAAGAAAAATTTAATTATCAAAAAAGATTCACGGATTAACTTAACAGAATATGATTATCCTATCCCAAAATATCCAAATCAATATATAACTTCTCTAAGAAAGTTATTAAAAAACCGGAAAATCTTAAAAATTTCTCAACACCAATTTGATAGAATTATTATAATTGAATTAAGTTATACGTCCGGCCAACCTTGGAAATTTATTATAGAACTTTTTAACAAGGGTAATTTCTTATTGTTGGATGAAAAAAACATTATAAAAGTTGCTAAAAAGTATAGAAAGTTTAGAGACAGAGACATCCTTCCGAATAGAGAATATAGTTTTCCAAGATCTCTAGGAAAAGATTTTTTAACTTTAAATAAAGAAGAATTTAAAGATTTATTTAACGATTCTGAAGTGGAGATTGTTAGAGATCTTTCCAGAAATATTCACATTTCAGGGTTATATAGTGAAGAAATATGTCATAGTGCGGAAATTGATAAACAAAGCCTTGGAAAAGATCTAACAGATGAACAGTACGAAAATTTGTATGCTTCCTTTAAAAAGTTAAGAAATCAGTTATTATTTGGTGAAATAGACTCATATATTGTATTTGATAAAAATGAAAATCAAATTTCAGTACTTCCCTTTGAAATCGAAATTCTTAAACACAATAGTAAACAACATTATGCCTCATTTAATGAAGCAGTTGATAAATATTTTTCAAAAATTGATTCTGAAACCTTAAAAAGTCCCAAAGATCAAAAGATTGAAGTACAAATTAAATCTCAAGAAAAAATATTAAAAAATCAACAAGAATATCTTGAAGAGCTCAAAAATAAAAAGGAAAAATACTATAAAATTGGAGAATTAATCTATGCCAACTTAAATTCCTTAGAAAAACTAATAAGTGTAATCTTGGAGGCAAAAAGAAAAGGGTATTCATGGGAAATTATTAACAATAAGCTTAAAACGGCAAAATTGGAAAATTTAAATGGAACAGATTTCTTTGAGAGGGTTATTCCTTCAACTAATCAAATATTAATAATTATTAATGAGAATAGCATTATTCTTGATTTGAATAAAAGTATCGGGGAAAATGCTAATATTATATACTCTAAGGGAAAAAAAGCAGATCAAAAATTTAAAGGAACAATTACTGCTATTGAAAAAACTAAAGAAAAAATTGATAAGTTAAAACTCGATAGAGAGTTAATAGAAGCTGAAGTTGATTTCTTGATAAAAAAACCAAAGAAGAAATGGTATGAGAAGTTTAGATGGTTTGTCTCATCTGATGGATATTTAATTATAGGAGGTAGAGATGCAACCTCTAACGAAATTATTTTTAAAAAGCATATAGATCAAAATGACCTAGTTTTTCATACAAAATTCCCAGGATCTCCATTAGTAGTAATTAAAAATCCAGATAATCAGGAGATTTCATTAAAAACTATTGATGAGACTAGTGAATTTGTTGCAACCTATTCAAGGGCATGGAAAGAGAACTGGGGAGTAGTTGATGTATTTTATATTCATCCAGATCAAATTTCAAAAAGCCCTCCTTCAGGTGAGTTTTTACAAAAAGGTTCTTTTATAATATCTGGCAAGAAGAATTTTATCAAAAATGTTAAAACTGAATTGACAATTGGACTAAAATTTGTTGAATTAGAAGCAGATTCTAAAGATAAACATGAAGTTTTTTATCCTAAAATTATTTCTGGTCCTAAATCCGCAATAAAGATGCACACTAAAAATCTCATAACTATTACTCCATCAAAATCTGGCGGTCTTACAAAAGGAAAGTTAGCTAAAGAGATATTATCCACTTTTTATAAAAACATTGAAAAAGAGTCAAGAATTTGGATTAAACTATTATCCATAGATGAAATTCTTCTTTATTTACCTAATGGTATTTCAATAATCAAGTAAAAATTTTAATTAGCATAAAGCCAACGTTTAATTTTTCCTATATTATTATGATTATCAAATAAAATTCCATCGATACCCATATCAATTAAAGATTTAATCTGCAGAATTGGATCTTTGTATGGTATAAAATCCCATGCTAAAGATTTTATCTTCAATTCATAACAAACTTCAATGAATTTTTTAGTTATTAAATTCGATCTTACACTGATTAAATCGGGTTTGATAATATTTTTGCTAAAGCTCTCAAATTTTAAAAATTCATTGATAGTGAAACCTAAACCTTTTGTAATATTATAACATATTCGGCTATTATGGTAAACTGTCTTAATTTCGCCCAATTCCTGTAAATTTCTTCCACTAAAAATACAATCTTCTAATAAGTTATGATCATTAACAATTTTTAAAACTCTATCTTTGATATTATCATCTTTTAATTCAATCATAAAAGAAATTTTTCCTTTTAATACTTTAAAAACCTCTGACAAGAGAGGAATAGCATCGCCATGGTTTCTAGTTCTTAATTCTTTGATTTCATCATATGAAAAATTTTTTAATAACCCTGAACAATTTATCGTTCTATTTAATGTAGGATCATGTAGAATTATCAATTTCCCATCCTTAGTTTCTCGAACATCAAATTCTATGCAATTAGCACCAAATTTTATTGCTTTTTCAAATGAAGTAATTGTATTTTCATCAAAAACAGTTCTGGTTCCTCTGTGTCCTATATATAAAAATTCTGAGTTCATAGTAGAACTTTTAAAAATTATATATTTACTCTTGAATAAGAAATAGGTAGATTAAAATAATAAATATACCAATAAGAGTAAGAATGAAAACTGAAGGATTTAATAGAGTCTGACCAATAGATAAAAAAATAAGTAAAAGTAATTCTTTCCAATTTAATCGTTTCCCTATTAATTCTTTATAATTTGCATAGCCAGTAATTATAAATAGGAAAAAAATTAAAACAGCAATTACTTTTATACTCACGTCAATAATTGTCCATAATAAATCTATATTCATAAGAATTGTTATTATTTCTAAATTAAAAAGAATTGACACAATAAAAAAGATACATCCTAGTATTGTTGATATTGTTATTGATCTATAAGCAAAATTTTCATCAGATCGATATTTTTTCGATATTTTATTTTTCTTTTCTGAATGTTTGGGAATTTTTGACATATTATCTTTTAAATTTTTTAATATTTTCTTTTAGTTTAAAAATTCTATAAATATAAAACCCTAGAAAAATGCCAAGAACGCTAAATGTTGTTATAGTTAATACATAAATAACAATATTGATAATCGATGGTGCTGGAACAGTTAATGATTTAATATTGATGAGAATAATTGTGCTTTTTTTAATACCACTAGGGTAGGCTGGGGTTTCTCCATAAGTAATATTAAAAGCATAGCCATTACCATAATCTAACGCAGCATCATCTTCATTTGCATCACCACCTTTAATGGGTAAAGCAAATTCGTAAGTAGAAGTAAGTTCTTCAAGTTTAGCAGCTCCTTTTCCATTATTTTCTGTATCAATTAAAAAAGCACTACCACTAACATTATAATCAAAATAGGTATATTCATTTGCAGAAATATTAGTAAACTGAATTATTTTAGCATCAATAAATTCTTCTTTATCCTCAGAAGAACTATTTGATACGATAAGCCCTACAAATTCACTTACGCTATGATGTCCAATTAATAAATCAAACTGAACAGAAATATAAAGATTTTCATCATTATGCATAACCCACAATTTAATAGGTAAATCCTCTAATAAAATCTCACCCTTAAAGGCTTGCTTCCATTCTTTTGCTGAAAGATCGATATAACCATCAATTACAGGAGATTCTCCATACTTCGAGTTGATTTCTTCCGAAGCACAATTCCCGTTTGCTAAAAGAAATAGGGAAGCTACAGTGATATTTATAATTACAATACAAGCCAATACTCTAAAAATCTTTTTCTCCAAGATCAGTAAGCCATTTATTTTTAAATACTTCTATTTTCTGTGATGCCTAATATAAAAATTGATAATTAAAATTGAATTTAATATTTTTCGTATAAATTTTGTGTTTTACAAAAAATCTGACATCAAATTATGCATTTAAAAACAATTATTAAAGTTATAATTCTCTCATTAATTTAATGGAAATATCTTTACTCATTGAAGATAATTTGGAAATATAACAACACAGTTAAATTTGTTTATATATACAATTAAGTAATTCAATAGACGTTTAATATCTCGTTTAGCTTCTAATGAATTCTTGTTATTATATTCAGCGAATGGTTTAGGACCAATAGCAACCAAAATGCCAGATAAATCTCTTTCTCTTTTAATGAAAAACCAAAAAGGGTTTTTTTTTTCATTATCTTTTAATATTATCAACATCCAAGGATTAAGTGTCCAATCATCATCATTAGGGCCAATTACTTTTTCGATTGTTTTTTGAGTTTGATATTTTTTAGTCATTTTTATTGTTTTAACTAAAGAATTAAAATAACTTCTTTTAATCTTCAGGTACCCTCCAAAATATTCTTTAGCATCAAACAATTCAAGCTCTTTTTCTATTCCATCTTGTAATTTTAAAAAAACTTTCCAATTATTCATCATAGATTTATTCGCGTTTTTTAAGTCCAATTTCTTCTATCTTTATTTGTTTAAATATATTTTTAATCTTATTTAAAGAACCATTTAAACCCATAGCTTTTGCTTCATCTAAATTTAGATTTAAATAACATTCATAATAAAATTGTTTTTCGATAATTAGAACTCCTGATGTATGAATAATCTGGTAATTTTGAAGAATATATGAAATTTTGTCAAACATTTCATTAGAAAAGTTAAATGTAGAAAAAGTAACCTTAATAATTTTCTCTTTTTTCAATGGATAAATTGAGAGCTTTATAGAGTTCTCTATTATTGATTGAATAATCAATAGAAATGGATTATCCTCAAGGTTTTTTATATTTATTAATGAAAGATTTAATGTAGTCCTAGAGATTTCATTAATACGCTGTATATAGGCTTTTGTTAAATTATACTCCTTCATTTTCAATGAGAAATTATTTTTTATTTTAAATCTATTTTACTTTACTAATTCTCTTTTTTAGTGATGGGATAGTTCCTGAAGTTTTAAATGGTGATAGAATAACTTTTATTCCATCAATTTCCTTTACAAGGCTTAAAGCAGAAATTATAATTTCTTTTGTCTGGTGAGAGCATCTTATAATTCCATAATCTTCATCCAAATTAAGTTCTACTAACCATAATCCAATTTTATTAGCCTCTTTTAACCCAAAATATCTCCAGATCGATTGCCAAATTGATTTTAAAAGTGATTTTTGAGTTATATCCATTTTATTTTCTTTTATTATTTTAAATAAAATATATCTTTGCCTTTCTTTTTGACCCATTTTTAATCCCCACCTTTGACTAATCTAACTCCTAGTTCAAGATTATTATTAAAATGTTTTTCTGTTCGCTCTATTAGTAAAATTGGGTTTTCATTAAAGATTTTCTTTACTTTATATAAAGGAATCCCTAAAAGTGAGTTACAAATGCTTATTAAGGCTCTTGGATGTCTAAGATCATATAAATCAACAAAATTTCCACTAATAATACAATTAGCCTTATTTTTTAAAGCTAAATGGATAAATTTATACAAACTTCTGAAATTCTTCGATTGGTTTGCCTTATTTGCTATCATAATTGAAGCTAACGAAAATTCTAAAAATGAATTATTTTGTTTAGTAAGTGAGATTACTCCAGGAGTAAGGGTTTTAATTATCTGTGGATTAGAAAAGGAAATAATATCAACTCTTGAATCTTTCGCTGCGTGTAATTGAACTTCTTTATTAAATGACTCAATTGAGAGGATGTCAGTAAAATTGTTATATTTTTTAATTCTTTTTTTGAAATCCTCAAGATTATCTATTATTAAATTAATTCGAAAAAATATGTTTAGTTTTGTTTCACTTCTTATTTTTTTTTTAATTTCTAAGGGAATTAAAAATAATTTATCTTTAGGGGTCAAAATAATATTTTTGATCCCTAACTTTTCACAAAATTCTAATTTTTCAATAATTTTAATAATATTATTGAAATCTGCTGGTAGTCTTGATTCAAAATATGACAAAAATGATATAACCTCAAAAAACTGTTAAAATCTCTATAATTATCTTAAGAATCGTAAAAATAAAAAAATTTTATTATAAATAAATATTTAAAATTTTAGTTTTTGAATTTATGTGAGGATTTCTAGTGGTTAAAAAAAGAAAACTTTCAGAAATCAAAAAGAAGGTTGAGAATGGGTCCGCTGTTGTACTAACCGTTCAAGAATTAATAGATCAGATAAGTGAAGGTGAGAAAGTCAAATTTGAAGATGTAGATATCATTACAACAGCAACAAAAGGGCTTATGAGCGGAATTATGGGGATTTTCTCTTTTCGGCTCTCACCACCAAAGACTTTGAGAAAATTTACGGAAGTTGATATTAATGGAATACCTGCTTTCCCTGGACCGTGTCCAAATGAATACTTGGGTATAGTGGATCTAATTATTTATGGAACGACTCAAAGTCGTACAAAAGATAATTATTGTGGTGGTTCTTTATTTAGAGAAATTACTGAAGGAAAACCAGTAAAAGTCTTAGCTAAGAGTGCCGAAGGTGAAACTGTCGAAAAAACAATAGATTTAGGAGATATGCAATTTGCTAAATTATTAGGAACTAGACAAGCTATTAAGAATTATAATGCAATGATTAATTGCGGGACTTATAATGTTAACACAATTTTCTCATGTCTTCCCTTTTCTCCTGATAAAACAGAAATTACGTTTTCTGGATGTGGCGCCCTTAATCCATTTCAAAATGATCCTGAATTTGATTCGTTCGGTGTTGGTTCTCCTGTTCTTGTAAACGGAAATATCGGATATCTCATGGGTCCTGGAACTCGTAATTATGTCGAAAAACCTAATATGATGACCATCGCTCCATTTGAAGGAATGAAACCAGAGTACATGGGAGCTTTTAAAACTTCTTATGGATTAGAGCCTATTTGTAGCTTAGCCCTACCTATTCCTATATTAAATGAGAAAATCTTCAATAATATAGTAAAATCTGATGAATTGGTTAAATTAACAATTTTAAGTCTGGTGGGACGTGAAAAGGTAGGAGAAATCACTTATGGTGATGTTTGGGATAATAATTTTCTTATGAAGTTTAATCCAGATGCGTGTAAAAATTGCGAAGAATGCAAAGCGATTGATAAATGTCCTACTAATGCATTTATTATAAAAGATGGAATCATCTCTGCTATAGATCGTTCCCGTTGTTTTAATTGTGGAAATTGTACTCATTTATGTCCAGAAGCTTTTGAATTGGATTTAAAAAAAATTGAATTTGAAGGTAAAAATATCCCTATTGTTTTAAGACAATCAGATAGATATGGAGCAATAAAATTAGCTGAACAATTAAAATCAATGATCCTAAGAGGCGATTTTCCATTAAGAGAACCAACTAATAACTTACAGTTTGCAAAAGAAGTAAAATAAGACCCCGCATATTAATAATGACAGAGTTAAAACTTTCAAAGTTCGATCAAATTGGTATCATTGTCAAAGATATTGAGAAAGCAGCAGAATTCTACACTTCATTACTTGATTTTAAAGAAAAAATCAATATTGTTCAACAAACTAGCACTGTAAATTACAGAGGAAACAAAGTAGAATTTAAAATGAAAAAGATAATGCAAAACTTTGGTGGGAAACAATTTGAAATTATTGAATTATTAGAGTCTACTGGGGATCATTTATATTCAGAATTTCTTAAAGAAGGAAATTTTGGGCTACATCACTTAGGGGTATACACCAATGATGCTGAGCCCCTAATTATGCATTTTAAGAATATATACAATATAGATGTAATTCAATCAGGGAAAGTTGGAAGAGTCAAGTTTTATTATTTAGATACTAAAGAAGTCTTTGGGTATTATCTCGAATTAATTAAAATCTAAATTAGACTTAATTGTTAAATTTCTTTTTGTAATAAACTTTTTTTTTTATTTGTAATAGGTTTAATTATGTCAAGTCAAGTTTTAAATGGTGGAGATTTGGTTGTTAAGTGCCTTTTAAAGGAAGGAGTTACTAAAATATTTGGTATTGTGGGTGGTGAATTATTAAAAATCTATGATGCTATTGAACGGTGGGGCAGAGAAGAAGGTATAGATACTGTTATGGTCAGACATGAGCAAGCAGGAGGACATATGGCGGATGCTTGGGCAAGAGCCACGGGAGAAATTGGTGTTTGTCTTGGAACTGTTGGTCCAGGTGTAACTCATCTTGTACCAGCTATAACAGCAGCTAATGCAGATTCAATTCCCATGCTTATTATTGGGGCACAGATAGGTCGAATGTTTGAAGATACAGGCATTTTACAAGGTGGAGTTGATCAAATAGCATTAATGCGACCGATAACTAAAGCCCAAATACAAGTTGAAGAACCGGAAGAAATTCCACACGCAATTCAAAAAGCAATGAATACGGCCTTATCAGGAAGAAGAGGCCCAGTTTATTTAGAATTCAGAGAAACTGCATTAGTAAGGACAGCTACTAAAGATGTAATTCAAAAAGTCTTAGCCCCAGAAAAATATAGAGCAATGCAAAGACCTAACGGTTCTCAACTAGAAATTGAAAAAGCTGTAAATATTTTAAAGAATGCTAAAAAACCTATAATGGTTGCAGGTGGGGGAGTAATAGCCTCAGAAGCTTCAGAAGAGATAAAAATACTATCAGAAACATATATGATACCGACAAGTACTACCATTAATGGTGTTGGTTCAATTGGAAGAGATCAAAAGACATTTTTAGATTCTTATTTAATTAATAATGCATATAGGAAAGCAGCCTTGGAAGCTGATGTAGTTCTATCGTTTGGCTGTAAATGGGATTACTCTATATTTTATGGAGCGCCCCCATTATGGAACCAAAATCAGAAAATTATCCAAGTTGATATTGATCCAAATGAAATTGGTAAAAATAGACCTATTGAAATAGGGATTATTGGTGATTGCAGGGCTGTAGTAAGACAATTATTAGATAAAATGGAAAAATCCTTACCAAAAGATAAAATTACAGAATGGACTGAATGGAATACTTATTTACAAGAACTCTGCAGAAATCAGTTAGATACAAATTTAAAAATCCTTGATTATAAAAAGTTACCAATGAAACCTGAACGACTTGTTTATGAAGTTTTTGATTATATCCCTGAAGACGCACAAATTGTGCTAGATGGCGGTGATATTGTAGTTTTTTCTTATAAATTTATTAACTTAAAACCGCGACCTCCACGTTCCACATTTTATCCGATATCTATGGGGCATTTAGGAGTAGGAATACCATATTCAATTGGAATCAAGATGGCAAAACCAGAAAAATTTGTTATATGTTTAACAGGGGATGGAAGTTTTCTATTTAATGTTCAAGAATTGGAAACTGCCGTAAGGTTGAATTTGCCAATAATTGTGGTTATAGCTAATAATTGTGCATGGGGAATGATAAAGAGTAATCAGAAAAAAAGTGTTAATAAAAGATATTGTGATGTCGATTTTCCTCCAATTGATTATTCCAAAATAGCAGCAGGATTTGGGTGTTATGGAGAAAAAATTGAAACCCCAGAAGATCTAAAACCAGCTTTAGAAAGAGCAATCGAGTCAAAAAAACCTGCGGTTTTAGATGTAAGCATTGCATTTGAAACGCCCCCACCAATGAGTTTGTTAGCGCAATATAAGAAAAATAAAGGTTTATTTGGAAAATAAAAACTATAATTTTAATGTGAAATAAGATGTCAGAAAAAGAATTTTTAAAAGGAAAAGTAGTTTTAATAACTGGGGCTGGTAGTGGTGGATTCGGAAGGCAAATGGCAATAGCTTTCGCAAATAAAGGAGCTAATCTAGTTATAAACGATATTAATGATGAAGGTTTAGAAGAAACTCGTGATATCATCCAAAAAGAAAATAACGTTGAAATACTTATAGCAAAAGCAGATATTTCAGATTCCGGACAAGTACAAATAATGGCTGAGAAGGTGTTTAAGAATTTTGATAATATCTTCATATTAGTAAATAATGCTGGAATTGACGGTGGATTATATCCCACTTTAAAAGCAAAAGAAGCAGCTTATGATAAAATTATGGCGATTAACTTAAAAGGTGCTTGGAATGTTACTAAAGCTTTTTATAAACAGATGAGGAGACAGAAGCATTTTACACCAATAGCGGGAAAAATAATAAATATTGCTTCATGTGCGGGAACAGCAAATGGTGCTAACCCCCTTCTCGGGGTTTATAGCGTAAGCAAAGCTGGTTTAATTGCCTTTACAAGATTGTGGGCTCTTGAATTAGGCTCGAACAATATAACGGTTAACGCTATCTCTCCCGGGGTATTTTTAACACCAATTTATAATAATGATCCTAAACTTATCAGAGATTTTTTAAAAACTAGAGGCGTAAAAATTCCAATAGACAGAATTGGTGAACCAAAATCGGTTGCAGATGTTGCATTGTTTTTAGCATCACCAGCAGCAGATTATATCACTGGTCAGAATATAATTCTTGATGGTGGGATGACTATAAGTGTAAATAAATTATAAAATCTTTTATCATTTTAAAATAAGAGATAATATTAGTAAAAATCTATTTACCACGACCTTTATTAGCTCTAATACTTGGTCGTGTTTTTTCCGAACCCCAACCCTTCTTATGTAATCCCCGAGCTCTTTTTCCCGCAGAAGTAAGACCCCGAGTTACTCTTTTTGCATGTTGTGGTTCAGATACCCAATTAATTTTTGGATCTGATTTAATAACAGGGTGATTAGGATCAACCAGAATTGTTTCATAATACCAGTGTTTCCCATCAGAATAAACTTTGTAACTATTAAGAACCTGCATGTTTGGATACTTTCTTTGAACACGTTCCTCGGCTATCCATTGAAGATTTTTTCCAGTTGTATACTTAGAAACACCCATTGCTCTTGGTTTTCTTCCCCTTTTAGGACGAATTTTATGCATTCCACCTTTTCTTATTCTAGCTCTAACTATTACATATCCTTGCTTTGCTTTATAACCTAATGTTCTTGCACGATGAATATTGGTTGGTTTTTCAACTCTTTGAATTGCTTTACCCTTCCGATATTCAATTCCACGATACCAATGAGGTGTTTTATAACCTTTTTCATGTTTCTCAAAAGTTTCTTTTACATAGCTATATCCAGACTTCAATTTTTCACTACACTCCTTTATTTTACTATATCTTCAAAAATTTACAAAATTAATTAATTTTATTATTTTCTATTATGAGCAAAAATTTTTGGATGTTTTCTAACTATATTAATTAATTATTATTTAATCAATATTTATGTGAAGATGTAATTATCACTATGAAAAAAAATAATAAAAATAGAAAAGACCTTAAAAAAGTTAAAATTGAAGATTCAAACGGATTAAAAATATCTTATAATACAGATGAACTAAGTGACCAATTCCCTCATTTGCTTGAAGAAATTTCTAAAGGAAAGAAATCGATAAAAATTGATTCAATTGATATGAATGTAGAGCAACAAAATGAGGAAAAACCTCAGAAATCTAAAAAGTCATCTTATAATGAATTATATAATCCTGGGGTGATTGACTTTTTAAGAAGGTGTACAAAAAATGAAGATGCAATTAATATCTTAGACTATTTAAAAGAAAAAAATGAAATTACACAACAAGAATATTCTAGATATAAGAACATCATTTCACAAAAAGGAGGATTAAAGCAGCTAATAGATGGATCTGGCGGTTTAAAACGACCAGGATATTATATGAAAAAGTACTATAAAAAAGAGATTAATAATCAAGAATTAAATAGTAAACAAGATTAATATCTATTGACAGATGATGAACTTATGACAAAGCTAGCTACTTGCTCTGTAGCGATGACATTGTCGCCCCAAACTGATGTCAACTATATTTATTATCCTCCTTCTAATCTTTTTCGGAACCGAATACCTTTCTCTGTTAAAAAATATTCATCATTATTTTGTTTTATAAGCCCCAAATCCCGTAAAACTGGTATCCTCCCATTGATACAAGAAATTGGCAAACCAGAAAATAATTTTATTGTTTCATAATTTTTTGCCCCATTCTTAATTGCAATTAATATTTCAATTCCCATATAACCTAAAAGATTTTTTAAATCCTTATGAGTCTCTTCATTTTTAGCCATTATTATTCATACTTAAAAAGATTATTTTCTGGAAGTTACTTTTTTTTAGAATTTTTACTTTTTTTATGTTTTGTAGGTTTTTTACTTTCATTTTCTATTGCTTTATATTTATCTGCTACCACGGGTTCAGATTCTTTTGGTAGTAACTTTCTCATCCATTCAGGAAAAGCAGTTGTTATTTGTAAATTGGTCTTTAAAACAATATAAGTTTCACTATTATAGTTTAATTCTTCAATTACATCAAAAATCTTTAAGAATTCAATATTTTCCATTAATGAATCCAGAGATTTTTTCGATACTAATTTTGGCAATTTATCTTTTGATATCAATCCATTTCTTAATTCTGAAAGAACATTATATTTTTTTGGATCTGCCATAATTTGATATAATGTAAAAGCATCTTCCTTTATTTCGTCCCTAGTTTTCTTTTCATATTCACTAAAATAATCTTGAACTTTAGGGAGAAGTAATTCAATCAATTCTGGTTTATCATCGATATATTCAATTATGCTATCTGGTGGTATTCTCTCAGCATTTACTTCTTTTACTAAAAGTACATATTTTTCTACTAAACCAATTTGATTAATAAAAATAAATTGCCGTTCATCTAAAATTTCAATAATTTCATTAAAATCTTTTTCTGGAAAATTTTCGACAAACCATTCCCGTAGACTTTCTAATAAGATAGGGCCCTCAGATAACTTTTCTAAGGTCATAAAAATATGTTTAACATTTAGTAAGATAGCAATTTCCTCTTCTTCGGTTTTTTCCCGTGTATCTTCTATTATAACCCAGTATAGATTGTCTACCCACGCTTTTATTAAAGCTTCGTTTTTCTTTATACTTTCCTGATCTTCTTCATCAAAATTATTTATATCATTTATATAAAATGCAGTATAAATCTCTTCATTTGATTTTAATTGTTCTGAAAATTCTGTACATAAAAATGAGATTTTTTCTTCATCTTCAGTAGGAATTTGCTGGTCAATAATTGTTGAAACCATTAACATCTCTTTATTTCCTCTAGCCCAATCTGAATGAATCTCAAAATAATAATTCAATGATTTTAGATTTTCAAAAGAATGAGTAAAAAAACCTTCGCTAAATTGCTGATCCATGATATTTGCAATTTTAAGAGATAAATCTCTTTCTAACATATCTTTTGGATAAGAATAAAAGACTATTGGACCAATTTTACGATGAAAATATGATAAAGTAACGATAGTTTTCAATAAATGGATCTCCATTAAGATTTAGTTATTAAATTGCAAGAACAGCTTTTTTTTAAGTACAACCTAGAAAAAATTAATATTGAAGATTATATATTATTAAAGATAAATAAATTTATCTTAACTCAACATCTAATATCATAGAGTAATTATTTTTAGCAAATAACGTCAAAATTTTTAATGAATTTTACCTAAAATCAAAATCTAAAAATGAGTCCTATAAAATTAATTGGGTTTGACTTGGATGATTGTCTTTTTGATTCAACTGGGTTATCTGAAAAAGCTAGAATTAAAGGCCTTGATGCTATGATTAATTTGGGGCTAAATATTGATAAAAAGCAAGCAGTTCGGATATTAAAGGAAATTGTGAAAGAATATGGTTCAAATTCATCAAAACACTATAATTATTTTATAAGAAGATTGAATCAAATGGAGGACGGTATAGAATATATCTCTTATAACGATGGTTATAAATTTATAGCAGCAGCAGTAATGGCATACCACGCAGAAAAGGTTAATTCAATAACGCTTTATGATGATGTGGAAGAGAGTTTGAATAAATTAAAGGAACTTTCAATAAAAACCGCAATCATAACAGATGGAATCCCAATAAAGCAATATGAAAAAATTTTAAGACTTAAAATTGATAAATTAATTGATTTAGTTGTTATTTCCGATGAAATTGGTATTAAAAAACCGAATCCAGAATTGTTCAATTACTGTTTAAAAAAATTTGGAGTTATTGGCCGAGAAACAATATATGTAGGAGATCGTATTGATAAAGATATAATTCCAGCTAATTTGAACCATATTTATAGCATTTATTTACATCGTGGAGGTAAATATGATACTTATAATGCAGATCTTAATATTCATGGAGACTTACTACCAAATTATGAGATCTCAAATTTAAATGAATTATTTAATATAATAAAAGAGATTAGCATTAAGGAAAAAAGTGAATAATTTCTAAAATGAGAGTTGCCTGTATTCAACCCGAATTATTTGAAAATAGAACAAAATGTTATAATGAAATAGAAAAGATTCTAAAAGAATTATTGGAAACGCATAAAAATTGCGATATCATTTGCCTTCCAGAAAGATGGGTTCCTTATTTTAGAGATTCAACTCAAAATTTCCAAGAACACAGAGGTAATGATTATTCTTTCATAAAAAATTTAGCAAAAGAATATAATGTCAAGTTTATATCTGGTGCAATTTGGGAGAAAAGAACTAGGTTAAAAAAACCTGCGATTACATGCTATTTTTTTGATGAAAAAGGTGAAGAAATTGGAAGACAGGATAAAATTCACTTATATGCTTATGAACGTGAACATTTTGAACCAGGTAAAGAATTACGGTTGTTTAAGTTAAACAGCTCCTTTTGTTTCACAATCCTTATTTGTTTTGACATGGCATTTATTGAAACTCCTAGATTAGCTGTAGAAAATGGTGCTGATCTTTTATTTTCACCTACCCAAATAAGGGAAGACGGAATGGTAAACTGGCTCGTTTATTTACAAGCGCGTGCTCTCGAAAATCGAGTACCTATTGTGGCTTGTAATACTTTAGGCTATTATTTAAAAAGAAAATTTTTAGGTAATAGTAAAATTATATCTTTTTATAGTGGAAATATATCTCCATCTAAATTAAAAATTATAGAAGCACCAAAAGGTTCAAGCGGTTTTATTTTTGATAATTTAGATTTAAATTTTCCAAGAAAACTAAGAGAAATTCGGTTTAAAGAAAAAATTGATAAGAAAAAAATAAAAGTTAAAATAGTTAATGCATAGATGAATTTACTATTATCCTATAATTAATATGAGCGAAATAGGAGAATTTAAAAAAATTCTTTTCTGTGGTTTAGAAAGTGGCGGAAAAACATCAATCTTATTATTATTAGATAAAAAATTTAGTTTACTATCTGCAGTTAAACCAACTATTAAGGCAAAAAGAACACTTCATACAAACTCATTATTGGGTACTAAAATAGTCCGTTGGGATTTAGGTGGTCAAAAAAGTTATAGAAAAATATATTTAGGTGAAAAAAGCAAGTATTTTACAGAAATGCAATCAATATTTTATGTTATAGATATCCAAGCACCTAAAAAATTTGAAGAAGCTTTAATTTTTCTTAAAGATATAATCAATATTACCTCAGAATCGCATCTTGATAATTTTCAGCTCTTAATTTTACTCCATAAATGCGATCCAGATATTAAACATAATGATAACATTACTAATAACATTAAATTCATTGAAAATGAAATTTCATCTATTATTAAAGATCTTAAATATTCTATCTTAAAAACTTCGATATATGATGAACCAAGTTTATTGAAAGCCTTTTCTGATGGCGTTTTTTATGCCACTCGCAGATCTGATATGTTTCAAACCCTATTAAAAGATTATATGAGCAAGACTTATAATAGCTCCACGCTTCTACTGGATCAGAATTGTTTTATAGTTGCTAGTAGAAGCACAAATCAAGCCTATCAGGAAATTTGCGAGTCAATAGCTCCAAGGTTAACTCAGGCATTAGAAAAACTAGAAGAATGGGATATAAATACAATCGATATTGTAACAAATGTAGAATTTCCAGAGAAACACTCAGAATCTCAAAAAGAAGGAATTATTTTTCTTAGAAAATTAGATATTGGGGATATAAGATTATATTTGGTCGCACTTTGTCTAAATAAGAATGTAAAAATTAAATCCTATGAATATTTACCATTGTTAGCAGAAAATCTAAAAAACTTATTAGAGAGCTTTGAATAAATAGAAACTTTAATCTGAAATTTACTTCTACAAATCTGATTTTCAATATAGAATAAATAAATATGCCAAATTTTTTGAAAGTTTTTGAACTTTTGAGAAGTGTAAATTTTGTATCAGAAATTTAAGAATTAAATTTTTAATTTTACTTCCAATCACCCCTCTGGGGGTGGGGTTTAAATATATATGACTAAAATCATTTTAAATAAAGGTAAAAATAATGATTATAAAATCCAATGTAAATAAAAATTATATAGGTCCCAAAGCTCTTTTTGACCCAAATTATATCCCACCACGCTTATTATACAGAAAAAAAGAGGAAAATTCCTTACTTTCGATTTTAAATGATTCGATTTCTGATGAGTTTTGCCTTAACATTCTTTATCACGGAATGAATGGGATTGGGAAAAGAGTAATAGTAAATAAAGTGATAAACGATCTTTTAATAAAAAACAAAGATTGTGTCAAAATTAATAAAATCTGTGTAGATTGTAAAGAGAAACAAATTGAAGAATTAATTTTTTCTTTACTAAATGAATTATCAGCCTGTTCTAATTTTAACTTCGATTTTCGAACCATCTTAAAATCAAATTTTACCCACTTATGGAATACATTTAAATTAGCGTGCAATAAAATAGATTCTCATTTGTTCTTTATTTTTAATAATATTGAATATTTGGAGCCTGAAATATTTCATAAATTCTTACAATTCAGTAAAGAAACAAATATCACTTTAATTTCAACTGTAAATAAATTTTTAAAACCAGGTACAATGGATTTGCTTTCTGATTTTGATTTTAAACATAAATTAGATTTCTTCTCATATCATGAGCTTTATTCTATTCTTAAACAAAGAGTTTTATTAAGTTTTTCACATGAAATCGATAAAAACTTAATTAAATATATAACGGATTTAATTTGTGAAGAATATGTCCCTGTTCCCGGAAAAGGAATTGAAATTCTTCGAGATATATATCCTATAATAAAAAATAATAAAGGTTCGTATAATTTTGAGTTATTAGAGATTTGTCAGAATGAATTTGATACTTTTCAAATCTCTGACGAATTTAATATAATAAATTATCTTTCGGAAGAGGATATATTAACTGTTGTATTCTTAGATAATCTCTCGAATCTTTTTATAAGCAAAATGAATTACTATGTTTCATGTAATGAACTAATGGAATGTTATGAACTTTCCTGTGAATATTTAGAATCTACAAAAAACGACTATGAGTTTTATAGCCTTATTGAAGAAATGTTAAATATTGGCATTATTAAACCATCAAAAAGAACTCAATATAAAAATAATGTGAATAAAGGGTTTAATAATATGAATTATGATTTTTTCTTTACAATAATAAATCCCAAACAAATAAAGGTTATAATTGATACGATTTTTAACCAGTGACAAATAAATTTAAAGTAAAATCTTAAAATTTTTAATTTGAAGGAAAAAAATTAATTGGATACGCTTTTTATAACCGGAAAACGAAAATCGGATTTTTATTATATCGTATAATATATATTTATAGGTGTAATCACACTATTTCTTTAATAACGAAGAGTAGAAATGGAGATAAATTTTGACGTATATTAAAAAAATTTCAATGAGTGGTTTTAAGAGTTTTGGAGATAGAACTGTAACAATTCGACTTTCTAGTGGATTTACTTGCATTGTTGGACCAAATGGAGCGGGAAAGTCTAATATTATAGATGCTCTTTGTTTTGCATTAGGTAGGCTAAGCAAAAAAACTATGAGAGCAAAGAGTCTTGAAGATCTCATTTTTGCTGGGTCAAGAGGAAAAAATCCCTCCCAAAGAGCTTCTGTTACACTCTATTTCGATAATTCAGAAAATATCTTCCCGGGCGGTACCAACGATTTTGAAATTACACGTACTATCAAGGTTGGAGGTGGTGGTGGCTATAAAATGAATGGAAAAAAAACTACACGCCAACAAATTCTTAATGCGCTAGCAGCAGCTAATATTGATCCAGATGGGAGTAATCAATTTGTCCTTCAAGGAAAAATTGTGGAGTTGACACATATGAACGCAGAAGATCGTAGAAGATTTATTGAGGAACTTATTGGACTTCAAAAATATGATGAAATGAAAGATGCTACATTAAAAGAATTAGAAAAAGCAGAAAGAGATTTAGGACAATTTGAAGCGATCTTTAAGGAAGTTTCTGCTCAGTTGAAAAAAGTAGAAAAAGAGAAAAATGATGCTTTAGCTTGGAAGGAACTAGATGAGAAAATTAATTATTTAAATTCTCAGTTGATTGCATTAAAAATTTCAAAACTACGACAAGAAGAGGAAGATCTAGAAAGAAAAATTGAAAATTCTTTAAAAATCATTGAAGAAATACAAGAAAAAATCAATAGACAGGAAGATGTCTTAAAACAAGAATCGCTTGTTATGGATAATATTCAAAAAACAATTTTAGAGAAAGAGAAAGAGAGGGAGGAGATTACTGAAAATATTACTCAAGTAAAAACACAAATTTCATCAAGTCAGACTACTTTAAATTTAGCTCAAAAATCAATTGAAAAATTAGTTAATGAAATTGGCACTTTAGAAAGTAAACAAATGAAACTTGAGGAGGGACAAACGTTTGATTCATTAATAGAGAGTGTTTCAAATGAAATATTAGAAAATGAGAATCATATTGAAGAGACAAAAAAAGAAATTGAAAAAAGACAACAAACCCAAGCTGAATTAGATCTTCAAATTAAAAATACTGAAGATGAAAATTCTCTTTTTAAATCAGAAATTTCCAAAATACAACAAAATTTATCATCTAATAATGCTCAAATTAAGATGCTCAGAGGAACTATAAATAAGAATAAAGAAAAGAAGCAAAAATTAGAAGCTGAGCTAGAAAAGTTGAAAAAAGAGGCTGAAAGTATTGATGAAGCCATTGAAGCAACAAAAAAGGCTGAATCAGACATTAGAAAACGAATTAATGATTTAAATGCCAAGATATCTAAAGAAAATCAAAATCAAAAAGATTTAGAAAACAATATAAATAATCTACAAGCAGATAAAAGTCAATTCAATTCAAAACTTACAGATTTTCAAACTTCTTTATCTTCATTAAACACAGAAATTAAAATGAATCAGGGAAATATCCAAGAATTAAATGAAAAGAAAATTTTTATCAGGAAGAAAATTACTGAGTTAAGTAAAGGTAGAGATGCTGAAAAAGCTGTAAAAGAATTATTGACAGAAAATGAGGATATTAATAAAGATTTAAATCATCTAAAAGTCAAATTTAAACAAGAAAATTCAATTTATAGGAAAAATGAGCAAGATCTAGAATTATTGAATATGAAGAGATATTCATTTGAATCTGAAATCAATGATAACAATGCAAAGATTGATAATATCAATACAGAACTAAAAATCCTTACAAAAGAATTAACAAAATTGGATAGAGATAAGAATAATTTAGAAATACAAGTTAATTCCTTAGATCAAAACCTTACTACTATTAGGAATGAATCCGAAAAATTTAATAACAAAAAAGAAAATGTTCAAAGAAGATTAGAGGAGCTTTCACAAGAAAGAGGAAACCTTTCTAAAAAAATAGAGTCCTCTGAAGATGAATATGAGAAAAATACAAAAGATATAACCGGAATTCTACAGATTTTAAATATGTTAACACAAAATATCAATATTTCAGTTGAGTCTATAAAAGCAAATATCCAACAATCAAATGCAGATGCAATTGATTCATCCGCAGAAGATTTCAAAAAATTTATTCTTGATATTGTTGATATCATGAAAACGGTTGAGGATATTGGGGTTGATGAAGAAAAACATACTGAAATGACAGAAATGATTAACTCTATAATGCAAACATTAGAATTATTCACTGATAATGCTGATGATACAATTGATCAATTAATCGAAAAAGTAAAAGAATCTGCTGATGTTGAAGTACAAACTTCGACGAATACATTTGATAATTTTGTTCAAGACTTAATGGAAATTCTTGAAAATGTATATCTTTCTTTAAGAAAATTGACTATGTCTAAAAGTCAAGAATTATATAAACAATTGGAAGAGATCTCAGCAAGCATTAAATCTCAAACAGATGATTTTAATAAAAATGAGCAACAATTAACTGAGACTAGAATCCAAGAAAAGCATTTTTCAGAAAATCTTTCATCCTATAATAAAAGACTTGAAGAAATTGGTAAGAGAAATTCTGAAATAAATCAAAGAATTGAAAAAGCAGAAAGCGAAATAAATGAAAGAAGAGTAATTATTGATAACAGACAATTAGAAGTCAATAACTTGGATTCCGAGATAATTAAATTAAAAGAACTTAAAGATACATATTGGGATAATATAACTAAACTTCAAGATAATATTGATAAAAAGCAAAAGGACTTAGAGAATTTAAGGGAAAAGTTACAAGAATTACACGGAATTCAGAATTTATTCGATAGCATCCTAGAAATTGATGGTAATTTAGACAAATTGAATCTTATTATTGAAGAAAAGAAAACAATAATAATCAACACAGAAGAAAGCATTAAAAATATCAAAGTTGAACAAAATTCACTACAAAAGAATATTGATGATCTCTATATTCGAAAAGAGAAATTCTGGGAAATAACTGAGAATTTACGAAAACAGATAGATGTTGAAAACAAATTACTTGAAGATACATTGGACCGTTTAAGAGCACTACAAAATGTGATGAGGATTATCACCTCAATTGAAGATATTAAAAAAGAAAATGTAGATGCTAATAATAGAATTAAGACTTGTCAAAATGATATGCAAGGTCTAAATTCCCAAGTTGAAGAAATTCAAAAAAATGTAGATCAAAAGCAACAGGTTATAAATAATTTAAGAGATGAAAAATCTCAAGAGTTAGAATCTCAAAAAGCAGCTCAGAAAAAATTAAATAAATTAAATAAAGATTTGCAAAGATCTCAAGGGAAATTAAATGAATTAAATAAAAATAAAGAGAGAGAACAAAAGATAATAGGATTAGGTCAAGATATAAAGGATACTGAAGAACAAGTTGAATCAATAACAAAAGACTTAGAAGTATTGAAAGAAGATTTAGCTAATGAAAATGCGAAGAAAGCTGAAAAACAAAAAGAGATTGATAAGTATATACAAGAAAAAGATGAATCATGGAGAAAACAAAAGCAATATCAGAAAGTTATAACAGATTTAAAATCAGATCTTTCTATGGAAAATTCTAAAATAATTAATTATGAGTCCAAAAAGATCATGTGTACTGACCAAATAGAAACCTTATTTCAGCGTTCTAAAGAATATGGTTCATTACCACCAGTAACTGATGATCTCATTGAAGCAGAACTACAGTCGGATATCGTGGAATTAACAAAAAAGAAAAAAACTCTTGAACCAGTGAATTTGAAGGCAATTCAACAATATGACGCAGTTAAAGAAAGATTTGATGAAATAGATATGAGGCGACAGACAATTCAAAGAGAAAGAAAATCAATTCTCGATGCAATTGATAAAATTGAATTAGAAAAAACTCGTACTTTCATGAAAGCTTATCATGAAATTAATCGGGAATTTTCAAGGATTTTTCAGAAATTATCTCCGGGGGGTTCTGCAAAAATGATCTTAGATAGGCCAGATAAACCCTTTGAAGGAGGTATTTCTATCGAAGCAAGACCAAGAGGAAAAAAAATTAGTTCACTAGAAATTTTAAGTGGTGGAGAAAAAACGTTAGTTGCATTATCTTTCATTTTTGCCGTTCAAGAATTTTATCCAGCTCCATTTTACGTAATGGATGAGATTGATGCAGCACTCGATGGCCCAAATGTTCACCGAGTCTCTATGGTCGTAAAAGAATTCGCTTCGCAAGCTCAATTCATGGTTATATCTCACAGAGAAGAAAATATTGTGAACGCAGATAGAATCTATGGCGTATCAATGCAACAAAGTGGAATAACAGATATTTTTAGTGTTGATTTGGAAGAGGAGGCCAAGAGACTTCTTGAACTTGAAGATGTCGAACCAACGATTACAGAATGATTAAAATATATAAAATGGTGATAAGTATTTCAGAAAATGAACAAAATTCTACGAAAAATTATAATTTTAATGATTGGACTGTTAAACAACTAAGGGAATTTGCCTCGAAAAATAATATAAAAATACCTACTAAATCTAAGAAAAAAGAAATAATTGATTTACTTCAAGAGGTCGTATCACATCCTGAATTTTCAGATAGATCTCAAGAAATTGAAGAAGTTGAAGAAGAACTAGTTGCTGGATTTGATGATGAGGAAGATCTTGCTTTATTAAGGAAAGAAAAGCTTGAATTAAAATTCTGGCAAAAACCACCATTTTCTAGTCTATTAGATTCGGAAATAGCAAAAGAATCAGAAATTGCTTTTTATGATTTAGCAAAATTAGTTGATGAATTTTTCAATAAAATGCTCCATGAAGAATTGATAAATTATAAAATTTCGGGAATTGCGCTTAAGACTTCTGCAGTTTTACATCATTATAAAATTTCAAGTATAATTAGAGAAGAGGAACAAATTCAAAAAAGAGAAGAATTGGAGAGATTCAGACAAGCGCATGGTAGGACCATTCCAAAAGCGCTTCCTCAACCAATTCAACCTAAAATGCAAATAGCTACAAAAGATGAATTATTTGATGCTATGAGATCTGCTATTATAGAAGTTATGCAGAATAAAGAAAAACTAAGAAGAAGACGAATGAGAAAAGAAGAAATAAAACAACAAAGGGTTCAAATGAAATCTAAAGCACAACTCCCTAAGGAACTTCTTAAACACATAAGCGGAAGAGAACAAACAGTAGAAGAATTACATGAATCATGGTTTAATCGAATTAAAGCTACGATTAGTCTAAATAATAAGGAACCAACTTTTTACGAGTTGGCAGATATTATTAAAAATGAGGAGAAAAGTGGTATTGGACGGAAATTTTCTTTTGTTCGCATGTTTCTTGCATTAATGTTTCTATCTACTGGGAATAAATTGACTCTATCTCAAGAAGAAGATTTTCAAGATTTTAGTGTCAATATTAGATAAAAACTATATTTGTTGGATTAATTATAAAATATGGTGATAATTTGGAAGAAAATCACGAAAATACTCTTAATGAAAAAGAAGAAGAAGATTTAGAAAAAATGGAAGAAATTGAATTACTCAGAGATTTAAATTCAAAATCAGAAACTCCAATGCTAAAAGAATTTGAGGAAGCTGAAGACATAGAAGATGATTTACAAGCCAATTTGATTGAAGACACTTTGGAAACCACAATTCTTGATGAAGAATCTTTAAAGGACCAAGTAAGGATTTTCCATCGAAATTTAATTGAAGCTTCTTTGTACGCTGCTGGTAGACCCTTAACTATAGAAGAATTATCAACAAAATTGGAATTTTCTAAGAAAGAAGTGGAAGAATTAGTAAATGAAGTAGCTTTTGATTATCTAGAACGCTCTACTGCTCTTGTTATTGCTCAGATTGGAGATAGATATCAAATGCAAATTAGACCAGAATATACTGAAAAAGTTTCTAAATTTGCTAAAGGAGGAGCAATAGCAGAAAGATACTTGAGAACCTTAACAGTTATTGCTTTAAAGCAGCCAGTTTTGAAATCAATGGTTATTAAATTGAGAGGTACTGGCGCATATGAACATATAAAGTATCTCATAGATAATGGGTTTATAAATGCTGTAAAAAAGGGAAGATCCCACGAACTAACCACCACTGATACATATGCAGATATGTTTGGGTTACCAAAAGATAAAACTGAATTGAAACGTGCCATGATTACCCAATTAGGAATTGAAGAAATATCAAGTAATGAAACTCCAGACAATAGTGAACTCTCTGATGATACAGAAACCTTTACCGAAACTGAATCTATAAATGAAAATGAAGAAGGAGTAGAATAATTAATTTTTGAAAAATCTCTATCACTTAAAAATATAAACTGTGATATTCAAGTCTTCAATGTCTTGCTTTAAATCTGATTTTTCTTTAATATTTTTCTCCTGTGATTTTTCAATTATTTCTAAATTATCTATTCTAAGAGTATTTATAATATCTTTTTTTAGTTTATCTATCTTTTTCAGTTGATTTGTATCTGAAATCAAAATAACTTTTCTAATACTTTGATTTAAAGGTATTTGAAGGATTGATTTTTCCATCCTTAGAAATTTAATAATTTCAATAATTAGTTTTCCATCATTAGCTGAATCTTCTGAAATTTTATCATAGTGTAATGACCATTTCTCTAAATGAATTGATTTTAGAATCTTAAATTGTTTATAGAGAATTGAGTAAATTTCTTCTGAAATAAACGGCATAATAACAGATGTTATAGTTAATAATTTGTAAAAAAGGTTTAATGCATTCTTTAAGGAAGTTTCTCGCGTTTCTTGGTTTTCAGAATAGAATTTATGCTTTATAGCTTCGATATAATTATCGCAAATCTCATTCCAAAAAAAAGTGCGTAATATCATCGTAGCTCCATGCCAATTATATCCCTCAAAACATTGTGTAATTAAATCTAAATTTTTGTTAAATTCTGAAAAGAAATAACTGTCTATAGCAGATAATTCATTAAGATTAACATTTACGTTATCAATCTTAATCTGATTTAAATTTAAAAATAAAAATCTGTAAGCATTCCAAATTTTTGTTAAAAATCTTGAAGCACCAATTAATTGTTCAAACCGTCTCCTATATTTCTTATTAAATTTGTCTTCAGGAAGTTTTTTCCTTTCTTTTAAAATCCTTTCATTTGAAACAGGCTGTTTATTTTGTAGATTTATCCAAGTAAATTCAAATGGATAATCATCACCTAAAGAACCCATAGCTGTCCAATATCTTATAGCATCAGAACCGAATTCAGGTATCACTTCTTCTGGTGCAATATAGTTATCAAGACTCTTTGACATATGTCTCCCATCTGGACCAGCAACCATTCCATTAATCATTGCTTCATAGAAAGGTGCTTTTCCAGTTAATATTTTACATCGAAATAAGGAGTAAAACAGCCAGGTACGGATGATTTCATAACCCTGGGAGCGATGAACTTTAGCATCCATATATGCTCTTTTAAAAAATTCATTATCTTCTGCCCATTTTGATATTTCTAAGGGTGTAAGGCTAGAATCAATCCAGCAATCACAGACATCCTTTTCACCTATGATATTTTTACTTTTACAATTTGAACACTGGTTAATAGGAGGTGAGGTTTTCACTGGATTTAATGGTAAATCCTTTCTTTTAGGTGGAATAATTTCACCACAATCTTGACAATACCAAAATGGAATAGGGGTACCAAAAAAACGCTGGCGTGAAATAACCCAGTTCCAATCTAAACCTTCTGCCCAATCTATTAATCTTTGTTTTTGTTTTTCAGGATACCATTTCATAATTTCTCCAGATTCAATAATTTCTTGTGTGAAATCCTTCACATTAATAAACCACTGATAGACTGGTAAGTATTCTATCGGTTTACTACAAGATGATCGTTCTGAATGAATTATTAAACTATGCTTATAGTCTTCAATTTTTTCAATTAATCCTTTTTTATCAAGATCTTTAACTATCTGTTCTCGTGCTTCCATGATAGTTAAACCTTGATATACAGAATTTTCATTCATACGACCGTTTTCAGCAAAAATTTGGATCTCATCCAAGTTATATTCAAATTTCCATTTAATATCCATTTCATCTCCATATGTACAGACATAAACTACACCAGTACCAAAATTCATATCAATTGAAGGATCCATATAAACTTTAACGGTTCTATTCGTAAATGGAATTTCAATTTTAGCAGCAGAAATATCGTAATAACGTTCATCATTTGGATGGACCATTATGGCTACGCACGCTTCCATATATTCAGGGCGTGTTGTTGCTATAGTAATGAACTCATTTTCTCTCTCTACAATGGGTAATTTTATGTACCATAGTTTTCCTAACTCTTCTTGATAACCTACTTCTGCTTTTGCTACAGATGTTTCACAATTTACACAAAAATGAGTTGGAAATTTATCTCTATAAAGCATACCTTTTTCATAGAATTCTAAAAGTGATATTTGGACTTTTCGCTTGTAATCATCATTCATCGTTCTATAAGTATATCTCCAATCAGTCGAATACCCTAAATCATTCAATTGCTTTGTCATTTTTTCAATATTATTCTCAACCCATTCTCTACATTTCTCTAAGAAGTTTTCTCTATCATCTTTAGAAATTCCATAATTCTTTGTGACTGCTAACTCAACAGGTAGTCCATGACAATCCCATCCTTGAGGAAAATATACATTTTCTCCTCTCATTCGATGGTACCTTGCAACAAAATCAATCCAAGCATAATTTAGATATTGTCCTATATGTAATACTCCACTAACAAAGGGAGGTGGTGTGTCAATAGTAAAAATTTCATCTGTTCGGTCTTTATTGAATGCGTTTATCCTATTTTCTTCCCAATATTTTATCCACTTTTCTTGAATTGTTTTGAAATTGAACCGTTTCGGATAATTTGTTCCTTGAGCCATCTTTAAACCTTTTTAGATCTGTAATAATAGAATGGACCTGACGGGAATTGAACCCGTGACCTCTTGAATGCGAATCTTGAGTTTAAACATCCAGTTTAAAGAAATCAAGCGATCTTCCACTGATCTACAGGCCCAACCATATTTTTTCTATAATTATATTGTTAAAATCAGAATAACTAAAATTTTTTATTATTTTTACTAGATATTTTAAAAAAGTAGAATTAATATTGAGTTCTGGCAATTATATCATTTTGTGCAGCTTTAGTGAGCTCTGTAAACAAGACTGAATACCCTGCAATCCTTACAACCAAACCCCGATAATCATTAGGATTTTGTTGGGCTTTACATAACGTATCTTTACCAATAACGTTAAATTGAATATGATATCCTCCTTTAGGTTTAAAATAAGATTTAATCAATGGAATAAATATGCCCTCTTTAAGAGAATTTGGATGAAAATCTAAAAGTAATGAAGTTCCATTTGTAATAAGTTCAGTATTCAACTTTTTTACTGAATTGAGAATTGCAGTTGGACCTTTTTTATCTCTTCCATGAGTAGGCCCAACTCCATTTGAAAGTGCATCTCTAGATTTTCGTCCGTCTGCTGATGCGGCTGTCCAAGATCCAAATGCTATATGAAAAGAAGTAGAATATACTCCTGGATTAAATTTTCCAGCACGAAAATTTTTATATTTCGAAATTTCATTACAATACTCTCTGACAATGTCTACAGCAATTTGATCTACATAATCATAATCATTCCCAAATTTTGGAACTTTGTTAATAAAAAGTTCTCTCCACTCAGATCCTTTTTTTCCTAGGTAAATTCCTCTGTAATTTTTCAAAAGCATTGTTACCATGTCCTCAAATGTTAATATTTTATCTTCAAAAACAAATTTTTTAATAACCGCTAAACTATCTGCAGCTGTTGCTAAACCAATTAATTGGGGGCCTGTAAAATTATATATAGCACCACCATTAGTTACATCTAAGCCACGATTAATGCAATTATCGACAGTAGAGGATAAATAAGGTTGAGGGTTGAATTCAGCAATAGTCTTATCAAGTGTATTCATTGTTAAGACCATATTTTTAATAAAAAATTTCATTTGTTCTAAAAGTGAATTCCAGAGATCTTTATAAGACAGAATTTCTTTATCATTTTTTATCCCAATTTGTCTTCTGATAAACATATCGCTTCCATTTGTTAAAGCTAATTCTAAACATTTAACAATATTTAACTGGCATGCATTAGTTGATCCAAATGATTTATTTGGGTGTTGAGGTTCTACACATCCGATTGGAGCATACTCTCGTGCATCCTCAAGAGTAAAACCACGTTTAACAAGCCCTTGAATCATTACATCGTCATTAAATAAAGCTATACTTGTGCCTAATTTAACTGATTTTGCGACTTTAGTCAAAAATTCTGCTGGAGTGCTTTGATGAATTCTTATTGAAAAGTTTGGTTGAACTGTTTGGAGATGGGAGTATGAATCTAATATAATGTATGATAAATCATTTGTCGCATCATTTCCTTGTCGGTCTAGTCCTCCGATAGTAACATTTTCTGTGATTGGAGGCCCCTCTCCAGCATTAATTGCTAAATAAAAAACATAATTCCATAAAGTAGTTAATTTCAAAAAGAAGCATTCAATCAAAAATTGGACTTCTTCTTTTGTTATAAGACCTCTATTCATATCATTCACATAAAATGGATAGAGTAATTGGTCAAGCCGCCCAATACTCACAGCATATCCTCCATCTTCTAGTCCACATATAAGATGATTGAAATATATGAGTTGAAGGGCTTCTTTAAAATTCTTTGGGGCATTTTCAGAAATATTTAAACAAATTTCTGATATTTCTAAAAGTTCCTCCTTTCGTTTAAAATTAGGTTCTTTTTCTGAAATTCTTATTGCTAAAGAGGAAAATCTTTTTATAAAAGATTTGGCAGCATTACATAAAATAATAACAGATTGCAAAAAATTTATTTTTTGAATATCATTAGGAAAATCTTTCATCTTGCTTTTTGCTTTTTTAATCAAACCATTTAATCCAAACTTTAAAATATTTTCATGCCCTGGGAAAAAATGACCAATCCCATTAGTTAATTCGGTTTCAACTAGAAATACTAATGTATCCATGATTTGTTTCACTTTTGGCTCTAAATTTTTTATAAATTGCTCTTTTAAAGTATATTCCTCATTTTTCCAATAGGGAATAATGCTTTCTTTCAAAATTCTTTTTTCATCATTTGTAATAAATGATTTTTGTGCTGGACGTTTGTCATAAGTGTCTACATCCTGTTCTATAAAGTCTACTCTAATTTCAGGATATAAGGGAGTTCCAACAAATTTACTGCACCGATTTCCAACAATAAATTCATCTTCCCAGATTCTAATCGACATATTTGTTAATACATGGTCTAAAGATTTTGCAAAACGAATAACTGGATGTTCTCTTTTTGTATTTTTATATGAATCCGTAATTAATTTAGCTCTTTCAATACAAATTTCACGTGGTTGCATAACCACTTTATCTTTCATTTTTAATATTCTTTCTTCATAATATGAAGGAGGAGGTCGTTCTAATTGCATTTATATCCCTAAATATTATCTATTATATAGTTTAATAAAAAATATAATTACTTTATTTAATAAAAGTTTTTATTATATATTTTCAAACAAACTCTGGAATTTCATAGAGTTAAATGAATTTCATTAAATGATTCTTAGTTTCAGGAGAAAATAAATAATCTACTTTTTTCTTATCTTTAAATCTTTTAATAGCGAGTTCCAAATATTCTTTATTTGAATCGATTCCAATAAATTTCCGATTTAAAATACTGCATACGATACCTGTAGTACCAGATCCTACAAAAGGATCTAATACCCAATCATTATTTTTCGAGGAGGATGATATTACTCTGTTTAACAATTCCATTGGTTTTTGGGTTGGATGTTTTCCAAATTCTTTCTCTTCGCGAGGAATTAAAGGTATCGACCAAACACTTCTCATCTGTTTGTCTTTATTTTTTAATTTATCTTTAGGATTATTCCAAATCTTCATTTTCTCATAATTAAAAGTATGCTGAGATTTCTTGGAATTTCGAGCCCATAAAACAATTTCATGACTATGTGTGAAATATTTGCAGGATAAATTAGGGGGTGCATTTGGTTTATACCAGACTATAGAGTTAATTATGTTAAATTCATTTTTTTCTAGTAGATATCCTACCTTATAGATATTATGTAAAGTACCAGAAACCCAGATAGTCCCATTCTCTTTCAACACCTTTTTACATGCTTTTAGCCAAATATCAATAAATTTAACGTCCTCTTCAAATCCTTTAGATTTGTCCCAATCACCTTTATTTACTGAAACCATCCTCCCTGATGAACAAGTAATTCCATCATTAGAAAGAAAATAGGGGGGATCAACATAAATTAAATCAAATTTATTAATTTTAAATTGATCTAAGATTTTTAATGCATCTCCATGATACAAAATGAAATTATTTTCTTGAAAATAAGGCTTTATCATATTACAGCAAATTTCTATTAGGAACTATTTAAAGTTCAATTGAGTTGATTAAGAAAATATAATATCTTTTAATTATTAACTTTAAAGTTTAATATTAACAAACACTTAATATTCATGTAAGAAAATCGTTAATTTATTCACAATACGTTAGAGATTTAAACATGATAAATAAACAAAGATTCGAAGAGTTATTTAATCAACATGTGATTAAAGATATTTCTGAAGAACAAATTGATATAGTTCTTTCAGGTCAATATGGTAAAGCATTAGAACTATTAAGAGATGCAGAATCGACTGGGTTGTTTCCAGCACTAGTTGGACCTCCTGGTGTTGGAAAAACGATTCTATGTCGGTACTTTGCTAGTCTGAGAGCGAAGGAGAATAAAAATAAGAGTTTTCAATGGTTGACTATGGATGAAAGTATCAAACCTTCTCATTTTATAGGTTCTTTTGATCCTGCAATTACATTAAAGAAAGGTTTTGTATTGGAGGCTTTTAATCCTGGACCATTATTAAACGCTATGCTAGAAGGAGGTACTTTCCTAGCTAATGAAATTAATAGAGCTACAGAATATTCTCAAAACACTTTATTAGAACCTTTAGAAGAAGCTTCTATTGGTATTCCCCACTTAGGGCGAATTAAGGCAGATAATGATTTTTTCTTTATATGTGCAATGAATCCGGAAGAATTATCTGGAACACATCGCTTATCTGAAGCTTTAAAAGATAGAATAAAGGTTTGGATTAAATTAACTTACCCTGATAAATCCACCGAATTAGATATAATAAGAATTAATTTACCTGAACATTTTATTATTGAAGAGTCAGAATTAGAATTAATATATTCCATAATAAAAGAGACTAGACAGAACAAAATTGATGTTGAAATTCCTGCTTCTATAAGAGCCGGTATTGCTATTGCAAAATTATTAGCAAGGAAAAGAATCGTAGAGAAAGAAAAAAAAGTGAAGGAGAAAGAATCTGCATATATCTATCTTTCAGAAATTGCCCGTCATGTGTTATTGGGAAGTTTAAAACCTAAACCTGGAGTAAAAGTCGAAAATATTATAGAAAATATTATTCATAAGACCCTAGGAGGGTAATATTATTGGGAATTTTTCCTGAAAACCCTTGTGAATTTGCTGTAGAGTTTATTAGAAGGATGAGAAATCATCAAGATATAATTCAAATGCCATCCCCACGGCAAGTGTTATCAATACCGAATTTAATTATATCGAGGTATTATCGTAAAGGATCCATTACTCCAAATGATTTTATTGAAATTAGCACTGTAACCTCATTTCCCGATAATCAAAATTTAGCAAAAGATATTGCCTTTGAGATTCTCTTTCCAAATTATAAGAAAAATTTAATGAAATCATTCTTCGATGAAAATGGAATTGATAATTTTGAAGATGATGTAATGAATTCCGCAATTAAGTCAGAATTAGACCAGCTTCAGGATCTTATAGATGAGATTGAATTATCAAAATCATTTGACACAGATATGCTTCAGCAATTGGAAAAATTCATGGAAGAATTAAATCAAAAGAGGAATGAAGAACCTTATAAATCAGCACTTAATTTCTTTAACGACGATTCTGAGTTATATAAAGAAGAAATAACTTCATTTGATAAATTTCTTGAGGAAGCAAAGAAAAGAATGCTTCAAAAAATTAATTCTTTAGATCCTAAGGATCTTAAAGCAGGGACTAATTTAGGGTTAAATGATTTAATTCAAGAGGAATCTTTAAGAGAATGGGAAAAAATTACAAGTAAAGCGCTCAATAATCAAAATATTGAAAATGATTTAAATAATTTATTAAAATCAGGGAGTTTAGAAGATTTATTACAGTCTATGAAATTTTTAAAAGATACTAATGCAATTTCTAAAGATCAATTTGCGAATCTGAAAATGGAACTTCAAAATAAGATTGATAATTTAGATCAATTATTCCAATCAGCAAAACACCTAAGAGAAACTCCAAATTTTAATCCAGATAAAGTCTTAAATAACAGCATAGAACAATCTTCATTTGAACATAATTTCAGTCTGGCAAATTCACTTGATCAATTTTATGGTACTGATCTGAGAACTTCATTATTAGAAAAATATGATCAACAAGGTAAAAATTCCCAATTGAATCTTTCACTTGAAAATTTAACGAAAACTGCATTTGCAAACAAATCATGGAACTCATTATTCAATCAAGCACTTAAAAATGCCATTAATGAAGCAAAGAACCAAAGTAAAAAATTTGAAGCTTTTAAAACTCTGACTCACCAATTACAACAGCTAGCAAATAGCTCTCCAAATATGCATTGCAGCCAAAAAATGGCACAGAATATTCCAGATCTTACTTCTTTAACTTTAGAATCTTGTGAAACACCTTACCAACTAAGAAATGCAACTGAATTTTTAAGAAAAATTGGATTAAACCTCGAGTCAGAACTTATAGAGAAGATTGGAAAAAAACTTCAAATGGCTGAAGATGAAATATTTGAATTAATTGAACCTACGTATCAGTTGTTAAAAAAATTAATTCAAAAAAATAAAGCAGATTTTCAAAGATTAAGTAATTTAATGAATCAAATTCAGGATCAATTAAATTTTGAGAGGATAAAAGAATTAACCGCCAGTGCATTGGCTTCAGATAATAGAGATGCATTAGGAGCTCTAGGGAATTTTAATTTAAGTGACGCTTTAAAAAGTGCTCAACAAATCGGAGGCCAAGAAGGTGAAAATAAAATGATTTCGTGTCTATCAGCGGGTAGTGGAGAAAATTTACTTAAACAATGGTTTATTCATCGAAATAATTTACAAGAAACCACTAAACAAAAAGTAAAAGAACTTGCTAAAAAAATGTTAATTGAATTAGGTATTTATTATTCAAGAGCACATTTAGGTAGTTCGACAACAGGACCAATTCCAATTAATATAGTAAGACCATATTCTATAGGAGATGATTTTGAAAATATTGATCTTGAGGAAACTATAAATAACATCTTAGAGAAAGGTAAAAAATTAGATCACATAAAATACGATGATTTTTTTGTTTTTGAAACTGCTAAAGGGTTAAGAACTGCTTGTTTTGAGCTTGATATTTCAGGTAGTATGACAGGGGATAAACTTACCTACATGAGTATTTGTATAACAATGCTATGCTATGGAATGCGTAAAGATGAACTTGGTATTACTTTTTTTGAGTCAAATACACATGTTTTGAAAGGATTAGATGAAAAACTTGATTTAGAGAAATTGGCAGATGAGCTTCTTTCTGTTACCTCTCGAGGGGGAACACGAATACAAAGTGCCGTTGAATGGGCAAATAAGCAATTTAAAGAATATTCGAATTCCCGTGAAAAACTAAATGTCATATTTACTGATGCTGAAATTTTTGATCTCAAAGAAGCCATGACAGAATTAAGAAAAATGCGTTCCTTAGGGGTTGATTTCATATTAGTATGTCCTGAAACTTCTTTCAATTTAAAAGAAGCTAAAAAGATGGTAAAAGTTGCAGGAGGGCAATTACTTACTATAAAAGATTGGAATCAATTTCCTAAATTAATCTCAGAAATAATAAAATCAAGATTTTAAAAAAATGGTTAATATTTCAATATCAAGTTTAATAATTGATAAATTTGGTTTAAATTTATATCAGAAATCACTTAAATTTCTTTCCAATAAAATTAATTTAATTAATATTGAAGAAGATCCAATATTAATAAGAAGTCTTATTTTAGATAATGAGCGAGAATTTCACCTCATAATAGACGAAAAGAATAATGAAATTTTTCACGATTGTCCATCATTTCTAATTCATTCTGAAAAAAACAAAAAAATCTGTGTTCATTTGATAAAATTATTATCAATAATTAAAACTAATCTTGCTCAAAAAATTTTAGAGAATTTTAAGAGTTTTAATTTAACATCAGAAGATTTAGGTTCACAAAAAAAAAGTAAAAACTTTCTCTTATTAGCTAATAGTTGTTTTAAAAGAAATAATTGCGTAGAAGCATTAAATTATATAAATAAAGCAATTTATAATCAATTTGAGATTGAAAATATAATTGAAACTTACCTGATTACCGCAATTAACAATAATCTATTTATTGAATTTTTTGAATTTTTACAAAATGGGTATGAGAATGATTTGGAGAAACATTTTCTGACTTTTAATGATTATATAAAAAAAGGATTTAAAAAATTCTTAAATACTATACCCAAATATTCATTTTTTAATCTCCTCAAAATTATTGAATCTGTTAATAAAATACTAGAATTTAAAGATATCTCGTTTTTAGCATCACATTTTGATAAATTAAAAGCTTTGATAAAAACTAAGGATATTAATAATCAATACTTTTCTACTTATCTAATTAAGAACAATTATAATGAATTGGTTGAGTTTAATCCATTATTCAAGGATTTAATGTCTGAAGCTCATTTAAAAACTCTAAAACTCAAGCTATTAAACTATTTTTTTTCTGAAATTGATAATTTTTGCATACTTGATAAATTAAAGTTATTGAAAAAGCAATTTGAAGTTATAAACATTCCAAAAGAAGAATATTATGATGAATATAAGAAATATAAAATGGAAATAAAGGAACTAGAAAGAAAAGTCTACCTGAAAAAATTTGCTTTCTTAAAGTTGTTGATGGAAAAACATAATATTATAAGGGCGAAAGGGGAGTTTAGGAAAAAAAGAAACACTTATATTGTAAAACATGATGAAAAAAATTTAAAAAATCCTGTATATCATTATATTATCTCCCGTATTGGCTTTTTTGGATTAAAAGAACAAACAATAAAATCTTCTGAAATAGGAATAAATTATTTTATAATGAAAGAACTATTTTTAGATGATTTTAGTAGTTTTCAAGATGTATATTATTATAAACATCAATTCTGGGGAGAAACTAATGATTATGAAATAAAATCAATTGATGGTATATCATTACTAAGTGAAAATATTGAATATAGCTATAATACAATTCATAAAGAATCAGAAGATGTAATGGTTATTGAATGGGATCTAGCAAATACACCAATTCAAGGTAGTCTGGTAAATGCCTACGGTTCACAAATAATTATTCCTGACTACAATAATCCGTTATTTTATGATTTGAAACCATTTGATCTTTGTTATTGTAAAAAAACACCCATTAAAATTGAAAGTAACCTCATTAAGACTATAAACGTAATTACAAAATGCTCATTTAAAGATGCTATTAAGAGTGTTTCTAAAGGTATGGAATTTATTGAGGGTTTTTATCCTTTATCACTTATAAGGGCAGTATTAAATAAGGATATCAATCCGTTTCAAGCAAATGAAATTGTGGTTAATAATCCAAATAAGTTATTCGTACCCAATTATAATGTTTTTGTTAACACATTTAAACAATTTTTACTTGACTATATTTTTAAAGAAAGAGATCACATTTTTGAGGAATTGAAAAAAGAAACTGATCTTAATACTTATCAAATTTTAACTTTATTCAATTTAAATAGTGAATTAGCGGGATTAGATCTACCCTATGCTCAAATATTAAAAAAATGCCTGCATCCCGATATTATTCTAAAAGAATTTAAGTCAAAATTTTTAAATGAAATCCATTCTATTATTGAAAATTTATTAGAGACTCCTGAGCCTGGAAGCACGATAATATTTGATTTGAAAAAAATGCAACATACCCCCTTTTTTAAATACTTTAATAAAATTATTGAAATTCGTAAAGATGAGTTTGAATCTTCTCAAATAATTAGATTACAAGATAAAGGGAGAGTCTTTTATGATATGTCTGGAATTATTAAAACATACTATGGTAAAAAATTTTTTAGAATTCTCCACTTTGAGGAAATTTTAAATCTTAAACCCGATAAATTTAAAAAATTTCGCGATTATAGCTCTAAATTAAATCTAAAACTTATAATTATTGATAGATTTAATTAAATACTGTCTTAATTTTCAAATTGCAATTTTCCATAAACAGCGTCATGACCAGGTATAAACCAGAATTTTCCATTTCTAACTTTATGAATTGCTTCAATTAATCTTTCAGGTATGTCGTCAAAATTGCTTTTACCCTCCCATATCGCAAATTCACTATTATTATTTTCAACTAATTTTTGGTATAATGATAAGTTTGTTTTATCATATTCAGATCCTCCTAATATAACTGAAATTAAATGCAACATAGGGACAACGTATTGAAAATTTAATTTGAAAGGACTTATTTGATCGCTTAAATCTTGAACTCGAGCTAATACTCCTTTAGTTAATTTTTTTTTACAATAAGGACAAATGTCAATATTAAGTTTTGGGCTACAATAATAATCTCTATTGTTAAAATGGCGTTCTGGTCTATGGCCATCATAATAATATTTCCCTTGGGATGGTTTAAATTCGTATGTCTTAATAATTTTGTTTCTTTTAATTGAATCTACAAGATTATAGTAATTTAATTTATTAAGTTGAATCCTCGTCGCTTCTCTACCTAATCTATGAAAATTAATAGAATGACAATCAGAATTAGATATAATTGACACCCTATTTAATTCTGAAATACTCCTTATCATTAAGGGATCGGCGCTTAGTCCTGTTTCTATACAATTAATATAATTCATACCATAACCCAAAGCTTCTTTCATAGTATTGAAATGAGGTTTATCACCAAAGATACCAAAATAGGGAGTAAAGATATGAGCAGGAATTATCTCGATATCTGCATCAATAGATTTCAATCCAAAAATAATGCTTTCTGCAGAGTTATAGATCTTTGGTCTCCCCTCTTTTGTTAAATTACCAAATTTGGATAGAAAATTAATAGATTCATCTAATTTTTCAAAATTTGGAAACAGAAGGATGAAATGTACCTTTTTTGTTCCTAAATGATTGTTCCAAATTGCTTCAATTTCAGTTTGTAATACAAAATTAACATTTGGTATTTTTGGAGTAAAATATATTCCACTTGAATATTCAATTAAATTATTTTTTAATTCAATTAACCATAATGGGTGGAGACAGTCACCAGTTCCTACTAATTCAATTCCTTTTATATTACAATTAAAAGCAATTTTAAAAATATCAATATTTTTACTTGCTCCTCCTGAAAATTTGCTATGAATATGTAAATCACAGATTTTATTCATGTTTTTAAACTAATTTAAATGAAATTTGTAATAATATTCCGATTAACTTATTTAAATTCGTAAATAAAAAAAAATATTAAAAAGAAGTGTAAGAATTAGTAAAAAATAGTCATTATATCAATTTTATAATAAAATTGAAATCGAATTTTTAAGAGAATAGTAAAAATTGTATCATTATTTTTTTTATTAATGCATAAATTTTATTTACATAGCATCTGAAAGTTTAATTGAAAATAAGTAAAAAAGATTATTCAAAAATGACAAAAAATAATTTTCAACACCCTTCAAAGGATATAACAGAAAGTAAAGGTACAATTCTTAAAGGAAAAACAATTTGTATATGTTTAACAGGGTCGGTAGCTGTAATTTCCTCTCCTATTGTAGCCCGTGAGCTTATGAGATTAGGAGCTGAAGTGATATGCGTCATGTCTAAAGCAGCTACTGAGTTGATTAACCCTGCTTTAATGGAATGGGCAACAGGAAATAAAGTTATTACAAAATTAACAGGAGCAGTTGAGCATGTTTATTTAGCGGGTGATAGGCCAAGAAGTGTAGGAAAGGCTGATTTAATTCTAATATGTCCTGCTACAGCAAATACAATTTCAAAAATAGCATGTGGAGTTGACGACACGCCTGTAACAACGGTAGCTTCAACAGCATTTGGGTCATCTTTGCCTATAGTAATCGTACCTGCAATGCACGAGAGTATGTACAAACATCCTATTTTAGAAAGAAATGAAAGACAACTGCGTGAATGTGGTGTAGAAATTTTAGGCCCAAGAATTTCGGAAGGTAAAGCTAAAATAGCTAAAATTGATGATATTATTGATAGGGTTATAGATTTATTAGTGACAAAGAAAGATTTAGAGGGTAAGAAAATTCTCATTACTGCGGGTCCAACTAGAGAAGCAATAGATTCCGTAAGATTCGTCTCCAATAAGTCGTCAGGAAGAATGGGTATTGAATTAGCTAAAGAAGCCTCTGCTAGAGGTGCTGATGTAACATTAATTGCTGGTGAATGTATGGCAAAATTACCTAATTATTTAAAAACAAAACACGTTGTTTCAATTGACGATTTTATACACGCTGTTAAAGATGAAATATCATTAAACAATTATGATTTTTTCATTTCAGCTGCTGCTGTAAGTGATTATAAACCAATTGAATGCATTGAGGGCAAAATTTCAACAGATAACGTAGAACAACTACAAGTTAATATGAAGTTAACACCTAAAATAATAAATGTAGCAAGAAAAAAAGATTATAACTTATTCATTGTAGCCTTTAAAGCAGAAACTAATGTATCTAAAAGCGAATTAATAGAGCGTGCGTATAATAGGCTCACTAAATCTGAAGTAAATTTAATTGTTGCTAATGATATTGGTAGAAAAGATATAGGTTTTAGTAGTAAATATAATGAAGTATTTATTATAGATAAGAATAAACGTATTACTCATGTCGAGAGAAATACTAAACGATATATAGCATCGAAAATAATTGATGTTGCTATTGAAGCTTACCAAAAGAGAAATTCATAAAATTAAGGCTAGATGGATTTTTGAATGGTTTTTTAACTGTATAATTATTTATTTTTATGAAATAAAATCCGATGAAAATATTTAAATACTAATTTATTTACTGTAAACAGTGAATAATATTATAAAATTTGAGCAGATAATTGAAAATTATGGAATTTAGATATATATCTAATATCTTATAGTTTTTTAATTATTTTGCTAATAGATTTATATATAATTATTGATCATTTTAATAAAAGATAATTAAGGAATTAATCATACGAGTGCGTCCAAAATTACATCAAAAGAAGAAGGAAAAATTAAACAAGGGACTATTGCTGATTACATGCGTAAGCGAACCCAGTTAGTTGGTTTTGAATTCGGTTATTGGAAGCATGTGCAATACTGTAGTGAATTTATTGATAACGCCTTAGATGCAATAGAAAGTTTTCAATGGAAAGAATTGAAAAAACCGGATTCTAAAAGTAAATTTTCGTTAGATCAAGAATTATTTTTAGAAAAATTTTCTATACTTGATACAGTAAAGGAAGAAAAAAAATCTCAACACTTGAATAATGAAGCAAAACATACCTTAATGCAGGAATTCGGCATTGAATCTGTTGACCAAGAACCAACTGATATTCAAGAGACAGAAGAAAAAGAGGAAGAATCTGGAGAAATAATTGATCAAGAAGAATTGGAAGTAGAAGAGGAAGTTCAGAGAATAATAGATGATATGCAAGAAATCATTAAACCCGTTGAAAATATAATTGATGTAGAACCAATAGTGGGAGTTCGTATTAGAGAATATGAAGCACCATCTTTTTTGACTTCTGAAATTAGTCAGAAAAATATTATGAGTTATACATTTGAAATTTTCGATAATGGGACGGGAATGTCAAAAATTGATCTAAGAAAATTTGGGAGATATCTCGCCTCATCTAAATCTATGGAATTAAAGCAAACCAGAGGTAGTCAAGGATTTGGAGCCCCAAGCGCATTTAGTGATGCTCAAAACACAACTGGTAAACCTGTTATTACTGTATCAAAATCAATTGACAATATTTATGCTACAGTAACAGAATTTTTTACCACAAGCAAAAATGAAAAAAAGTATTTAATTCATCCCACTGATATCGACAGCTTTTTTCTTCATGGTACTTATATTAAACTGAATTATTTAAATGTAAAATATGTTAGAGGTTTTGTTGAGAAATATATTGAAGAAACAGCATTTATGAATCCTCATGTTACAATAATTTATATAGATCCAGAGGGGAAGGAAAAAATTTATCGAAGATTAGCAACAGCTTTCCCAGACGAACCTAAATATGCTAAACCTCATCCTTCCTCTGTAAATATAGGAGATCTACAAGATTTAATTACAAAATCAGAAAATAAATCAGTTTCTGCATTTTTACAAGATAATTTTGTAAGATTAAGCTCAAAGACAGCTAAAGAAATTGTAGATATTGCTGAAAGAGATTTACAGGACCAATTAAAGCTACTTATTCTAAAAGATGGATATGTGAATATAGCTCAAAAAAAGACAGATGCAATAAACTTTATAAGGTATGAAAAACGGGTTTTTGGTCGTTCTGATAAACCCAGAGATAAATTAATTATTTACCAAGTCGAAGCAGAAGATTTAGAAGAAAATTATTGGAAATTAATCTCTAACTATAATAAATCCATTAAAGATTACGAAAAAATAAACAACGAAATAAAAAAATTAAATAATCGTATTGAAAAAACTGAGACTCAAAAAGAAATAAAGAATATTGAGAGAGAAATTAAAAAACTTTTGAATAAGATAGATGAAAATAGAAATCAAAAAGATAAAATTAAAGAAGAATTAAACTCATTGTTTATAGATTCAAATAAAGGGTTAACAGAGTTAAAAAAGTTAAAAAACAGAACAGATTTTGAAGATCTTGTTAGTAAAGTCTGCATATCTAAAGTTAAACCTATCGAATTAACAAAAGATCAGTTTAATTCGCTATTCCTTGCATTTAAATCTGTCAAGTATATGGCACCTCCAACAGACACGGCAATCCCAGTAGGAGAATCGACTTTAGAAAATACCTTAATAAAGGAAATTGGATTAAGAGTCTCAGAAAATATTGATGATTTTGTTGGGCCAGTTGATAATATTATCCAGATATCGGAGGCATTGCAACAAGATAAAAAAAGAACGCTATTAGAAGAAGGGATCAAGATTAAGGATGATGCCATCACTAACATTTCAATAGAACCAGAAGAAGTTATAAAATTAAACTCAGAAATATTAGGAGCCATTGACATCGTTGATGAATTAACTGATCAACAACAAATAAAGCAAACTATAGATGATCTTATCACATACTCTGATTTAGAATCTATAGATACTTATAATGGTGTATTTGAATATTTCATTGAAAACTATACTAGAGATGATGATTTTGTAGCAGCAGAAACAAGAGCACCCACAAGTGGAAAAGGATTAGCTTATGTTGTAGAAGCAGTGATGGCTTATTCACGAAATTTGGAAGTTCCAAAACGATCGAGGGACGTTTTATCTAGATTTGTAAATAGAACCCCTAAATTAAGAGACAGTGCAGATTGCGCTATCACAAAAGCAGTTCAATCAGTTAATTGGAAAAACTACAACCTTGATACATACGATAATAACTTACCAAAAGGACCAATAAAATTATTAGTTAATGTTTCTGGACCTTTTGTTCATCTAATGTTTAAATCCCAATCAAAAAATGCCTTAGCTGATGACGAAAATTTAATAAAAGAAATTAAGTTTTGCCTTGAAGCAATAGGAAGAAGATTGAGAATTTATCTCAATAGAAAAGCAAACCTTCATAAAACTGAGAAGAGAGCTAGTCTAATAGAAAAATATATCCCTCTATTTGTTAGAAGCCTATATAATATTGCATCTCAAGGTGAAAGTATATATAAATCTAAGCTTAACAAAAAAGAATTGGAGGATTTAATGAGGAATGCAATAGGTAAAAAAACTACACCAATAGTTAAACCTCCAGAAGTAGGAGAAATTAAAGAATCTGCAATTAAAAAAGAAGAAGTGATAGAGAAACCTACTGAATTACAACCTGTTGCTAAGATAGTTGAACCTAAAAAAGAGTTATTTACAGAGAAAACACTTAAAAATTGGACAAAAGCCGAATTAATTGATTATTGCAGTGATCATAATATCAACCTATTATCTAAAGATACAAAATCAAGTATTATTAGCAAAATTATAGAATCCTATAAAAAACCTATTGAAGTAAAACCACTAGAATTAAAATCTCCAGAACCAGTTAAAGTAAGACCTGATACTATACCAGTAAAACAAGTGCAATTGCCAATTTCTAAAGTAAAAGCTCCAAGTAAGATAATTCCTAAAAAGACTCCTCCGATCCATAAACCAACACCCCCAAAGCAAACCCAAACTAAATTACCTATCATAACAACTGAGAAAATATTAAAGGTTCTATCAGATGAGTGGCAAACTATTAAACATCTTATTTTCAAATTAAAGATTAAAGATATGATGGATGCCAGATATCTTCAACTTAAACTCAGAGAATTAGAACGTAAAGATAAAGTTCTAGTTGAATCAAAAATGGGTAAAAGACAATGGAAATTAAAAAAATAATTAGGTAAATGATATGGCTAAAATGGAAAATAAAAAGGAATTAAAAGCAGCTAGAGAGTTGTTTAACTCTTATTTAGAAATAGGAAAAGAAGGAAAGTTGATTGATCTACCAAATGGTACAGTAAAGATTGATGATCTAAACCGAAAAAAAACTATTGAAAGATTATATAAATTAGTGGATAATGTTATTACACAAATTTACAATACAGGTCGTCCTTCTATTCATCTTCCAGCAAGAACAAGTTCTAATATCATATGGGATGAAGAAAATGATCTACTACTCTTAGGTGAGCAAATAGTAGAAAAACAATTTCATACACTTACAAGCGTAGCAGATATTACAAGATTAATGCGTGTTCTTGAAATTGTTAAGGAATTATTAGAAAAAGATATACACGCTACAAAAAGGGAAATTTTCTATACTGATGTTAAATTATTCACAGAACAGAAGAATAGTGATAAAACTATTGAAGATGTAGCAACGATGTTATACACTACAAGAAATGCGACTCATATTGTGGCTTCCGCTAAAGGTATGTGTGTTGGAAGACTCAGAATAAGAGATCGAAATGATATAATAGATCTTGAAGGATTAGGTAGCGGGGGTTGGATGATATCACCTATGCTAGATAATATAGAAATAATTGAATCAGATGCAGAATTTATATTAGTAGTAGAAAAGGATGCTGCTATGATACGTTTAGCTGAAGATAGATTTTGGAGGAGATATCCTTGTATTATACTTACTGCTAAAGGAGCAGCAGATATTGCCACTCGTATGTTTTTAAAACGTTTAAGTAAAGAATTACAATTACCCGTTTTTAGTTTAGTGGATAGTGATCCGTATGGGCATTACATCCATAGTGTTTATTTAAGGGGTTCAAAAAGATTAAGTTACGAATCTCCTTTCTTAGCTACTCCAAATATTAAATTACTTGGCGTTTTGACACGAGATCTCGATAAATATAAAATCCCAGAAGAAGTGAGACTCCCTATGAAACCAATGGATGTTAAACGAACAAAGGAATTATTAAATGAAGATTTTGTTAAAAAGAATAAACAATGGGAAACAGATTTAAAATTAGCTCTAAAAATTAAAAAAAAAGCGGAAATTCAAGCTCTTTCGCAACATGGATTCGAATTTCTTACAAATATATACCTTCCAGAAAAATTAACTACTGGTGATTGGATATAAAACTATTTTATAAAGAAAACGGTGGCATTGTTCAGCTTATTGAAATAGAAAAGATTCAAGAATGGCCAATAGAAATGCCGTTTATTTTCGTCGAATATATAAAAAGCAACAAAATTAGATCTTATAGAGATAATAAAGTAGAAGCAGATATTTTAAAATATCTCAATGAAATATTGAATAAAATAGCAATTCCAAAAATTAAACAAATTTTCGAAGGATCTAATCAAGCAGAAATTCTCTCTACTCTTTCTATTTTTGAAGAACTTTCAGAAACTAATTCTCGAGCAGTTATCCCAATTCAAGGTTTGCTAGAAAATTTAACAAAACAAACTGATAAAAAAATAATATCAGAAGCGCGGAAAATTCTTGTTAATATTGAAGATTGAAACAGAAAATAAGAAATAAATAAAAATTAATAGAAATAAAAATTATTTCTTTTAAAAAAAAATTAATTCTATATTAAAATTGATTTTTATGAATTGGAAGCAAGAGAGTTTCAATCAATTTATAAAGACTCAGAAAGTAATTGGCTTTTTCGATGAACCAATTAAACTTGCCTCTGGAAGGTTATCTCATTGGTATGTAAATTGGAGGAATATAACTTCAGATGCTTACCTACTCGATAAATTAACAGATTATATTATTTCATTTATAAATTATTTAGGTTTAAATCCCAAATGTTTTTATGGTGTTCCAGAGGGTGCTACAAAATTAGGTATTATTACTCAATTTAAATGGGCAAAAAAACAAAAAAATTATAGTTCGGGAAATTATCCTCTCTCAATGGGTAGAGGCAAACAAAAGGAACATGGAGATCCTAAAGACAGGATATTTATTGGTATACCTATAGGAGATGTTGTTATTCTTGAGGATGTTACTACCACAGGGGGATCTTTAATCAATACTATTCAAAAATTAGGTGAGTTTGATATAAATATAATTGCTACTATTGGATTAACTAATAGAAATGAATTAAGAGATGATCAAAAAAGTGTAAAAGAAATAATTTCACAACATGATATACCTTATTATGCAATGAGTAATGCTATTGAATTATTACCTCATTTAGACATGAATCAAGAACTTAAACGTCATATTAAAGATTATTTTAAGAAGTACGGGGCTAAACAAATACATCTCTAAGCTTTCGAATAATGATATTTATCTTAATAAACCGAAATTAAAAGAAACCTCTCCATATTTTAATAAGTTTATATAAATTTTCGTAAAGAATCTTTTCAGAAATCGTTAATCTCCTTTCCTCCTCCAATGATAATTCTGCCATAGAGAGTTTTAGTAGTTTCAATAATCGACTATTGATGATATTAGATGTATACGATTGATACCTATCTAAATCAATTTTTGGCTTATTTTTTCTGTTTATGTCATTTTCCATGAATCTCTTGAATTCTCTTATTTTATTTAAAAAATATTTATTAGATCTTTTTATTAGCGTTGAATCATCTCTTTCTTCGATAGCATATCTTTGAACATCAATATTATCACATTTATCTGTCAGAGCAACTTGCAAGATGCCTTTTTCAATAAAGGGAATAGCAGAAAATAGCTTTAGTTTATATTTTTTACCTTCCTCAAAAGGACCAAAAGATTCTCCTAATAGAGAAAAACCTTCAAAATTTTTTATGCATTCAGTAACGATCATTTCGTGTAGAAAAATAAAGTTTAACCTAATTAACGAATTAGAAAAGCGTTCATTAATTACTTCCAATAAAAAATTCACCATATTTAATAAATTAATAAGTCTTTATATAATATACAAATGTTATACAAGAGAAATAAACATACTATTATTTTATTAATAAAATAAAAACTACGTGAAGATCTTGGTAATAGAAATAATTCTCCTTATAGTTTTTCTAATTTTCTTTTCAATTGGATTCTATATTATATATAAACAGGTTGCATTAGTTAAAAAGGGAGAATTCAACAATAAAGACCGATTTCAATGTATTATTTATGCACTTATCTTTGGATTATCCATTATGGTAGTTTTTGCTGTTGCTGTAATATTTACACTAAATACACCGAGTTTTTGGACGATTACACCACCAGAAGTCAATCCATTAGCACTCCTTATACCTTTTATAATTAGTTTAGTCTATATCTCATTATACCCTCTGATTGATTTCCTATTTATCGCGCTAAGCAAAGAAACAGACGAAGGATTAACACCCTTTCATAAATTTATTAATAAGAGAATTATTAATATTTCGAGCAATAAACTTATAAAAGTATTCATTGCAATCATTTTTTACCTATTAGTATTTATTTTCCCTCCTGTTATATTAACATTTATAGGATTGCCCTTTATTATCATTTTAATAACTTGGATGCTCGTATACCCTTTAATGATCTTAACTTTTTATGGATCTAAAGGATATATTGCCGGTATATCAAACGCATATTATCATATACCGGAGATTAAAAGATCTATATTTTTAAATTTTGAAGACAGTAAAAGGGGAATGAAACAATTTACATCCAATCCTATTCATTATATTATTCTAGGGGTGATGCTATTTGTATTTGTATGGGCATGGATATCATTATTCCAAACTGTAATTTTCTTCTTCACACAAACATTAGCTATATCAACAATGTCTTCAATTTTTGTATTTGTTACCTTTCTCTTTGGAATATTAGGATATTTCACTCGATTTTGGGGTAGAAAAATAAAATATAGAGGAATTGATATTTATTTTGCCGCTTATTTAATGGCTTCAGTAGGAATTAATGTTTTAGTTAATTTTTTAATAGTGAATCCTTCTATGTTGGAGGATGTTTTTAATGAATGGGCTTATACTAGCGAAAATTATTTTCTATTTGCTTGGGCAGCTGTAATTGAAGAAGTTGTTTTGATTATTTTTACTTCATATTTTTTTTTAGCCAAGAATAATGATTTTGTCATGAATATTAAATATTCGAAAATTACAGAATGTGGGCAAACTTTTGATCCGATTCCACTTTTTACTCTTATTAAACATCATAATCCTAAGATAAGAAAACATGCAGTAGAAACTATAAATATGATGTTTGAACGAATTCCACTGAAGGATAATATAATTCTTAATGATTGGAAATTTAAAAATTCCTTAATTGATGGAATATGTGATTATAATAAACATTCAAAAAAAGTATGTAGTCAAATTTTAATTCAATTAGAAAATGATGTTCCAGAAGTTGCCTTACCCTGGGTAATAGAAGCATTAGAATCTCCAAATTATGATAAAAGTATCCCTATAGCAAGAACTCTAATGAAAGCAGACCCCCTTTTTGTAGAAAAAATACCTCAAGGATTAATTCTTAATCTCATCGAAGATTCAGAATGGAGATTAAGATTAATAGGTTTAAAGGTTCTAGGTAAATCAAAAAGTAAAATAAAAGAAGAAATTATTAAACTAAACATCAAAAAATTAATAAATGACCCAAATAGTAAAATTGTGGTTGAAATTCTTAATCTTTTAGCTGATAACTCCTATGAACTTCCTATTGATTTAATTATTGATAAAATTTTTCATAATAATAATGAAATTAGCGCTGCAGCAATTAACAATATAAAAAATCTCAATTTTAAACAAATTAATCGAAAAATAATATCTAAAATTATTCCTTTAATTAAAGATCCATCTAGTTCCGTAAGAACATCGATTTTTGATGTTCTTGCGAAAATTGGTAATTTTAAAAAAAATGATATTCCACTTTTACCATTTCTTGAAGGCTTAACCGATTCAAATGAAAAAGCAAGAAAAGCTGCTATAAACGCTTTGGAAAAATATTTTGAAGAAGAACCTGAATTATTAGATATTGATTATATAATTAATAGAGTTGATCCTAGTAATTTTGACATTTTAAACAATATTGTTAAACTCCTTGGAAAACTATGGAGATATTATCCAGAAAAAATATTAACAACACTTCTTATATTTATAAAATTTGAAAATAATGAATTAAGAGAAAGCATTTCAGAGATATTAACAGAGAAATATAATAATAATCCTGATTTAATAATTCAAAATTTAATCAAAATACCGGATGTTACAACTTATATTACAAAGGGAATAATATCAAAAACACTAATAAAAATTGGTAAAAGTGATCAAAAAAGTATTATTCCTGCTTTATTGAGTTATACTACGGCTGAAGATGATGATGTAAGATTCAATGCCCTTGAAGCTCTTGATGGACTAATAGAAGAATCCATTGATAATTTTGATGTAAAACCAATTATGATAATATTACAAAAGGATAAAAATAATAAGATAAAAAAGAAAGCTTCTATAATAATTTCAAAAGTGGCTCAAAAAGAACCATCATTAATAAAACCCTTTATATCAGAATTTTTTTCTACTTTAACTGACCAAGATTCAAAAGTGAAGATTGTTCTTACAAAATCTCTACTTGAAATTGCAAAAGTATCACCAGAGATTATTCCAATCAAAGATATTTTAAATTTACTTAGGGATAAAGACTCATTTATTCGTGAAACCTGTGTTAAAATTTTAGGATTTATCGGATATAAACTTCCCTTTCCAACTATTGATGCTTTAATAAATTTTGCTTTAATTGATGATGAGTGGATTGTAAGAGAAGCATCAGTATCAAGTTTAGGTAAAATAATTGGTCTAGTTGATGAAAAAGAAAAAATCATTGAAAAACTTATTTCCCTGCTAAACGATGAACAAAATTGGGTTCGCTGGTCTGCTTTAAATATATTATCTGACATCAGAGAGGTGAATGCATCTCATATTCCATTTAATAATTTACATATTAATTTAGAAAGTACTGATCCTAAAATCAGGGAAGCTTCTGCTAGATTAAGTAGAATATACAAGAATCAAATTGAAGAGGGTCTTGAGGTATTAATAAACATACTAGGGGATGAATCAAAAGAAGTCAGAACCAGTATGATTAATAGTTTTGTTGAGATCATAAAAGAAATAGGACTTAATCGAATAGTAAATAAGCTTTTAGAAAATTTAAGTGGAAAAGGATCGTTAACGACTCAGCGTTCAATTGCATTAATTTTAGGACGAACCGCAAAGTACGAAAATGAAAAAATCAAGAAGAGGGTAATTTCTCTATTAAAAATACGATGTGAAATGAGCCAAGACCCTATAATTTGTGAAACCCTCCAACAATTAAAAGAGAATTAGAATAAATATTCTTTATTTTTTGAATATAAATTCAATTACAATTCAATAAATCCAGCGACATGTCGCTCTTTTAATAGTTAATTATTTACCTAATAATAAAGCAAATCGTTAATAGGAGAGATTAAAAATCTACAATAACATTTAAGTATATTTAATGATCTTAATGTGATATAATATGACAACTCCATTATCTACCCCTAGTCAACCAATTAATAAAGTTCAGCGTTTTGAGGATTTTTATCGGTTGTTTCAAGAAAGCCCAGGATTGTTTAAATATCAAGATCAAATTAATGATATTTATGCTAAAGGTGGAGATACATTAATAATACTTTTTGAAGATCTATTAGCGAGTGATCCTGATATTGCAGAGATGCTTAGAAAAGATCCTGAAGCGATAATTGAAGATGCAGTTGAAGCTTTTAAAAACTTATTAAAATTTCAAGGATTAAAATTAACTAATAAGGACTATTTCGTAAGATTTACTACTAAAGATAAAAAAAGCCCACTATTTCTTCCCTTAAGGGGTTTACGAGCAAAACATATTAGTTCTCTTGTTTGGTCTAATGGTATCTTGGTTAGATGTTCTACTATAAGACCAAAAATCATAAGAGCATCATTTGAGTGTAATCTATGCGGAGCTCAATTTGATGTTATCCAGCTAACTCCAAGAATAAGATGGCCAAAATTTTGTACAAATAAAAGGTGTAAAGCTAAAGCTCAAACAGATTTTAGATTAATATCAAAACATTCAGAATTCATTGATTGGCAATCCATAATGATACAAGAAATACCAGAAGACCTACCACCTGGAAGAATTCCTAGATCAGTTCAAGCAATTTTAACTCATAATTTAGTTGATACTGTAAAACCTGGAGATAGAGTAAAGATTATGGGGATATATAAATCAGTTTTAGCTCAATCTACTAAAAGCATTAATTCTACATTATTCAAGACATTCTTTGATATTAATCTTATTGATCCTGAAGATAAATCTGATGATATTATTGATCTCACCAAAGAAGATAGGAAAAAAATTGAGGATCTGTCTAAGGAACCATTTATTCAAAAAAAAATCACAAGATCGATTGCTCCTGACATATATGGGAGAGAAGATCTAAAAATGGCATCGGCTTTAAGCTTATTTGCAGGAACCAGAAAGAAAAAACCGGGGGGTGGATATAAAAGAGGCGATATTCATGTATTATTTGTTGGAGATCCAGGAACTGGAAAATCAGAGATCCTGAAAAGTGCTATAGAAGTATCTCCAAGAGGATTATATACTTCTGGAAAAGGTTCAACTGCGGTAGGCTTAACTGCTGCTGTAATTAAAGATAATGATACGGGTCAGATGAACCTTGAAGCAGGTGTTGTTGTATTAGCAAATGGAGGAGTAGCAGCAATAGATGAATTTGATAAGATGGATACTGCTGATAGATCCGCTCTTCATGAGGCTATGGAACAACAAACTGTAAGTATTGCTAAAGCTGGAATTGTTGCTACTCTGAAAGCACAAACTGCAATAATAGCAGCAGCAAATCCTTATTCTGGAAGGTATGATAGATATAAAACACCTACTCAAAATATTCGATTGCCACCTTCTCTTTTATCTCGGTTTGATTTAATTTTTGTTGTAGTTGACAAACCCAATCAAGCAGATGATGCACAAATGGCAGAATTTATTCTAAAAAATTCTATGCTGGATCCTGAAGAAACACTAGAGGAAAATAACACTTCTAGTGCTCCAATCTCAAGTGATCTTCTTAAAAAGTATATCAAACATGCAAGAAGGACCTGTAATCCAATATTGTCTGATGAAGCAAAGGAAAGAATAAAAGAATTTTATTTAGATTTAAGAGGTAAATATGATAGTGAAGATGCGATTATTTCAATTTTAGCAAGAAATTTAGATGCGTTAGTTAGACTTAGTGAAGCTTATGCAAAAATGGCTTTACGAAATAAAGTTCTTAAAGAAGACGTAGATGATATTATTATTCTATTCAAAAGATATCTAAAAGATACGGGTTATGATGAAACAACAGGCAAAATTGATATGGATAGAATTTTTGTTGGGCAATCTAGAAGCAACCTTAATAAATTAGAAACATTAATGAATAGATTGAAAGAGGTCTTTGAAGAAAATAATTGGAAAGCCTTAGAGAAATCAAATATTATTCAAATTCTAGAGCTAGAAGAGAATTTAGATAAGAAGTTTATTGAAAGTGCTTTAGAAGAATTGCTCAAAGAAGGAACTCTATATGAGCCAAAAAGTAATCAGATTAAGTTCACAAATAAAGAAATTTAATAAAATTTGTTTATTATTTTTTCAGATATAATTTTAAAAGCCATTTCAACATTTTCACCTGTTTTAGCAGATGTGTATATAATTGAAATCGCATTAATTTGCATTCCTAAAGAATTAATTTCTTCTTCACTTACTTCTTTTTCTAAGTCATTTTTATTAGCGATTAGTACTATGGGTGCTAAATCACAATATTGTTTTACATCGGGAACCCAAAAATGGTTAATTTGATCAAATGTATTTTTCCTCGTTAAATCCCCCACAATAAGCACTCCTTTTGCTCCAACATAATAAAAACGTCTCATATTTATCCAGCGCTCTTGTCCAGCTATATCCCATAGTTGAATTGTTACTTTTCCAATTTTATCGAGCTCAACTTTTTTAATAAAGATATTCGTCCCAATACTTGATCGATAATCTTTAGCAAATTGCCCCGATACATACTTTTTAACTAAACTAGTTTTCCCTACAGCAGGTTCTCCTATTATGATAATTTTTAGACTGAGTTTCTTAACTTTTTTCATATCTAACTAAATCTATGAAGAAAATTTTATAAGTATATATGTAAATATTAAAATAATTGAAGTTTAAAATTATTGAATTAATTTCAGAAAATATTGAATATAGTAAAGAATCACAATTATGACAACTGGGATAGTATATGATGATATTTACCTAGAACATAATATAGGAACTCATGTAGAAAGTCATGAAAGATTAATTGCAATTATGGATTTTTTAAAAGAAAAAAAAATAATTGAAGATCCAAGTTTTAAAATTATTAAACCAAGAAAGGCCACAGTTGACCAAATAAGATATGTCCATAGAGAACGAATGATAAAAGAGATACAAGAAATCTGTGAATTAAGTGCTAAAACACAACGTCTTCAGTATATAGATATGGATACCATTGCCTCTCCAAAAACTTATGAAGTATCTTTATACTCTGTTGGGGGGAATTTACAGGCTGTAGATGAGATTTTAAATGGTAATATAAAGAATGCTTTTGCGTTAGTAAGACCTCCTGGGCATCACTCTAATTCTCATAGGTTTGCAGGATTTTGCATTTTCAATAATATTGCTGTCACTGCTGAATATCTTTTTAGAGAAAAAGGGATTAAAAAAGTAGCCATTATTGATTGGGATTGCCACCATGGAAATGGTACACAAGATATTTTTTATCAAGGTTCTAAATCAGATTCTGGTGAATTATTAATGTTCAATTCTCACCAATATGGATATTTCTATCCAGGATCAGGAAATTTTGATGAAATTGGCAATGGTAAAGGTGCTGGTAAAATTATTAATTACCCAATGCCTGCTGGCTCTGCTGATGATGTAATACCGATTTATTTCAAAGAAATAATCAATCCGATCTGTGAAGAATTTAAACCAGAATTCATCCTAATTTCTGCTGGTTTTGATACACATTGGACAGATCAATTGACAAACATGGATTGGACTTACCAAGCTCCCGCAGAATATTTACAAGAAATTAAATCATTAGCACAAAAATTTGCTAATGAAAGAATTTTAATAACTTTAGAGGGGGGATATCAGATAGATAAACAGGCACGAGCTGTATATAATTGCCTAAGAGTTCTCAATAATGAAGAAAATAATCTGATAAAAGAGGAATTAAGAACTTCTGGACAAAATTTACTAGATTATTATAATAACAAACTAATTCCCGCTTTAAAGGATAAATTAAAGCCATATTGGAAATGTTTTTAGATATAACATACAAACACTTTTATATTTACATTTATGCTATAATCATAATTACACCTATAAAATTAAAGAAAATTTTTTTAATTTAATTTAACAATAAGGAGATTAATATGTCGTATGAATATGAGAGAAATGATGAAGATAAAGAAAAGGAAAAAAAAGAACCTTCTTTTCCATCAATGCCCCCTCCTTCAGTCACCCCATTAACACCCCCTCCCTCAATGCCTCCTCCTTCAACACCTCCTCCTATGACACCTCCCCCTACTTTACAACCCCCAACTCCCCCCGCATATCAACCAACTCCCCCTGCATATGAACCAACTCTACAGCCCACCCTAGAACCTACAGTTCCCTCAATTAGTCAAACTATTCCTTCAATCTCCACAGGTCCCTCACAAGAAGAATTTAATTCAATATACACCCAACTCCAAGAAAAAGATTCAAGTTTAAGTCAATTACAGTCCCAAGTTAGTGATTTAAGTAGTCAAACTTCCCAATTAGGCGCCCAACTTCGGGAGAAAGAAGGCCAGGTAAATAGATTGACAAATCAATTACAATCTCTACAATCCTCGAATGAAGCCTATCAACAACAAGTCCAACAATTAACAGACCAGAATGCTCAAATGCAAGCCCATATACCAGGATTGGAACAACAAGTTCAAGAATTACAACAACATAACTCAATTTTACAGCAACAAATTGGTCCATTACAAGCACAGATAACTAAATTACAAGAAGAAATTTTGTACAAAGAAAAACGTATTCAAGAATTAAAAGAACCTAAAGCAGTTATGCCTTCTAGTTTAGCCCAAGGGATAACAGACCAAACGACAAGTTATAGTACTAGTCCAACTATGTCAAGTACTCCAACATCAACGACAAGTCCAACTACTGCGATGGGAGCCGGAAGAAGAATATGCCCTAATTGCGGTGCAAGTGGCTTTGCTGTGAAAGAAGTAGAAGATAGAACAAGAATAATTAGTTATATTCCCAAACCTATTTACGCAAAAAAGTTAGTATGCACTAAATGCGGATTTGAATTTTAAACCTTTTCTTTTCATCCTTAAAAATTTTTTAATCATCTCTTTTTGAATAATGAAATTAATGTTATTTTTAATACAAGAATTATTTTGAATTTGAATTTCATTTTAAATACATTTAACTACTTCTGAAAATTTATATTTAAAGATCCAAACACTTTAAAAAAACAATTGGAAAATTATATATAAAGAAATTGTTATTAATATTCTAATCTTTTTTTTGTAAAATTAAAGCTTCATTTATAGTATAATATGTCAGATTTAAGAGATGAAATATTAGGAGCCGGCATTAATAAAAAAAGGATTATAGGAGTAGCATTAGTAGCAATACTTTTAATTGGTATGTTTGCTTTCTCCACGGTTCTATTCAGTTTTCTTTTTGGGACTCAAAGAACAACTCCTAGTAAGCCTTATTCAGATGACTGGGAAGACGCCGATTTAGTAGATAATTATCCCTTTGACGCGGATTTTTGGCAAGATTTATTAGATCAGGTAGATGATCCTGCTTCTCTCCTCGACATGCTTTCAGAAATGCTTGATGGAGATATCGATGATTTAGATTTAGGAAATTTTTCTCAAGGGTTACTTGATCTTTTATACTCTGGAGCGGGCGAATTTGAAGTTTTCAGAGTATACAATTATCTCTCGTTTCTTAATATGTCAGATGTCTTATGGAAATATGAATGCTTTGATGAGTATACTGGTGATGGTTGGACATCAAACGCAATAAGCAACCTTTTTGATTTTTACTCTTATGGTGATTATCTGGCAAATTATTTCCCTGATCCTGAGATTTTAAAATTAAAAATTCCATTATCCCCTGAGATAGGAGCTAATTCAATGGTTACTCCTACTCTGTTTCCAAGTCCTTTTGTGATAGATGGAAAGGTTTCAGCACCAAATTTAGTCCCTGCCTCACCTCAGCTATATAAAGATGAATATAATTCTACTACGTTAGATCTTTCATTTTCTTCAGATGATGATGTAAATATGACATTTGAGATGTTTGGCTTTTATAATTATTTGCCATCAAATGAAGAATTAAATCAATCTTGTAGACTTGTTACTAATCCTTCACCAGAGTATTTGAGCTTACAAAATAAATTTTTACAATTACCTCCTACAATTGAAGTCTATAAGACAAATAATCCTTATTTCACTAACCATTTTGATATCCTGGATGATAGAATAAATCCTAATGATCATGCTTTTTGGGTTGCAAATAAAATCAGAAATTATTTACAAACTCAATTTTCATTTCCAATGAATCCTGATGACTTTGATCCTGCTCCAGAAGGAAGAGACATTGTTGACTGGTTTTGTGAAACTGAACAAGGACTATGGTCAGATTTTGCTTCGGCATTTTGTGCTTTTGCTCGATCTTTTGGAGTGTTGTGTCGATTTGTTGATGGTTTCAATAGTTTGATGATTGAAGAATTTTGGGATGATGATGAAGGTCAGTGGGGTTTTGCTATTAAGTATAAAAATCTTTATAATTGGGCAGAGATCTACGTGCCAGAGGATAACTTTGGAAAGGGAAAATGGGTACAATTTGATATTTTTGATAGCTTCGGAGGCGGTGGAAGTCCTATAATCGGAGGTAATTATAATATCACAGTTTCAACTGATCAAACTACCTATATCCGACCAGAAACTGCTACTATAAGTGCCAAGGTTAGTTCAAATACAAACCCTATAGATAATTTAACTATAACTTTCAGAGATTATACTACAAGTCGAGTATTAGGACAAGATGATACTGATGTAAGCGGATTTGCCTCGATTCAGACTGATTTTAATGTCACTGACATTGTTGGTCCACATTTAATTGAGGCGAGATATGATTTCTTTAATGCTGGTTATAATCTTACTACCATATTAGGAGACATTTCTATTGATCTAACTGATGTTAATCCTGGAGAACTCAATGTTTCTGATTCTCAACTAGATATTACAAATGTTGTGGGGCTTGTATATGATCCACTAAATGATAATGGTGTTGAAGGACCTGAATTAAATATCCGTTTATTTAGAAAAGGAACAAATAATGAAATATCAAATGCATTCTCGCCTTCAGCAATTAATGCTACTTATAATGGTGATTTCAATGACTTCTTGGATCTTAATCATAATAATGCGGGAAATTATGAAGTAAGAGCTGATCTTAACGGAACTTGGTGGATTGACACACCATTTGGTACTTACTCGTATTCTTTCTTATCTTTCATATTTCAAGTTCCTTATTATTATTTAACAAATTCAAGCAATAGGCTTGATTTTAATATTACAAAAGCTTTAGATGTATGGTTCTATATTGATGGTTTACCATCAAATTATCCGAATTTACCTCCTAATTATGTAAGCGTTTCTAGATATCATAATTTAAATCTTACTGCTAAAGTAGTTTCGGTGACCTTAGGACCAATTTCTAATAAGCGTGTATACTTTTATGATTATTCTAGAAGTGATATCCTGATTGGTTCTGATATTTCAGATGCAAACGGATTTGCTTCAATTAATTATCCTGTTGGAGATTATACTGCAGCAGGACCGAATTTATTATATGCAAGGATTGGTTTACAAGAAAATTATTCTTATTATGTCTTAAACGAAGAACCTACAATTAATATTGTTTCTGGACCGACACCTCGAGTTATAAACCGTACAGGTGGTGGTGCTACAGAATTTAATATTATTGGAGAAATTTATGATAGTACTAATAACTCACTACCAATAAGTTTCTCCGAGATTAGGTTAATTTTATTAAAAAGTGGAGTGGATTATTCATCCTATTTAATCCCCTATGAAAACTATCCTTATCAAACTGATGATACAGGTACTTTTGATCTAACTTTTAGTGTAGCAGCAAATACCCCACCTGGTAATTACACAATAAGATTAGATTTTAATGGAACCATCGATCTTTCATCGTTCCCTTATTCATTTCAATTTAGTTTACTCTATTTAAATACATCTAGTTACTTTAGTAATGAATTACAAATAGATGCTCCAGCTACTTTGCAATTTAACTTTTGGATAAATGGGACTACCTCTGATAACGCTTACAATCCTGTTATTAACCGTTATGATGATCTTAATCTCACAGTATTGATACAATATAGTGGTATTCCAATAGATGATGGAGAATGGGTTGATTTCTATGATATAACTCAAGATAACCTATTTATTGGATCAGATCAAACAAGTTCAGGATATGCAGAAATTATTTATTCAACGGGTTTTAGTACTACAGCAGGACCACATTTAATTTACGCAACATGGAATAACAAATACAATTATTCATATTTTATTTTAGATGCTCCTATTAACGTGAATCTTGATATTTGCCCACAACCGAGAGAAGTTAATCGCAGTGGAACAATTGGGAGGAACTTCTTGATCCATGGATATCTAAATGATTCTCTTAATGGAAATCCAATAAAATACGGAGAAATTAATATCTTTATGTACGATGGGCCTGTTGATGTATCATTTTATTTAAATTTAGTTTCTGGATCTATGCAACTTGGAACATCTGGGGAAATTGATTTAACATTTTCGGTTTCAAGCTCAACTCCCGCTAAAAATTATACTTTACAAGTTGATCTTAATGGTATATTTATATATACTAACCCTAATTATCCTCAATTTTTCAATTTATGGTTTATAAATAATTTTACTGACACTGCTCCTGGTTTAAATGATCTAAGAGTTATTGATCCTGATGATGTAGATATTTATTTCTTTATTGATGGAAATCCAACTCAAACATTTTATTGGGATGGAAATCCTCCTGAAAGATATAATCCTGGAAATAATATTAATTTCAGTGTATTTATTCTTCAAAGTGGGGGTCCAGTTAGTTCTGGTACTGTTTCGTTTATGGATATTTATACAGGTAATCCACTGGGAACTCAAGCTGTATTTAATGGAGAAGCTTTCGTAATAGTTGATACTACCAATTGGCACGCGGGACTTCATCGAATAAGAGCTCAGTGGTCTGAATCTGGTACAATAAATCTGACATATGTATTAATTAATGAGTATGTTAACATTTTTAGTTATATTGATCATAGTTCAATTTTAAGAGGTGTTGATAATTTTATTGTTTCAGGTACTGTCAGAGAGAGTGGAGAATTTTTAAGAGGTCTAAATTTAAATATTGTTTTATTAGATGGCTCTTATTCTGACGTTTCTGGTCTATACTTAAACGGTGCTCAAACAATTACTATTAATGATGATGGTTCTTATCAATTTTTCAACTCAATTGATTTATCTTGTCCACAAGGGGAATATTATATTAATATTACTTTCGCAGGCGGTATTAACGCTCCGGGTATATCTATGAGTGATTATATGGTTCATAATAGTAGCTTATTGATCTCCATTGATATTACAGCAAGTACTTTTATTACGGGAAATTATGAGACGAATGTTGTTAAAGATGATTGGTATTATGGTGATGATTGCTATGTATACGGAAATCTTTATTGGGATAATGGAACGGCGATGGCATTTATGGAAATTAATGTAACTATTAGAGATGGATCAGGTGGTATATTAGCAACTCAAACATGGATCACAGATGGCACTGGTTTCTTCAATCTAACATTTACAGTTGGAGATTGGCCAGATAATACCGAAATTTGGGTTAATTTTTACCCCGATGATCCTGATAATTTTGGCATCCCTGATGGTCTTTATATAATTTTAACAGAACAGGAAGTATTTAGACAAGTTTAACGAAATTAAAATGGGTGAAAATTAAATAAAATGAAAAAACTTAAGATTCCTAAAAGACTTAAAAGAAAATCTAAAAAAATTGGGATCTTAATTATCTCTTTAGTTATTATAGTTAATTTTGCATCATTCACAAACTTAATGTTAAGTAATAACACCCAAAAAACTAAGCTAAATCCAAAAATGTCTTGGTTTTGGGCAACAATAGACCTTACAAACCCTAGTGAAGTAAATAATTCAAGGTTCACTCACTATGCATCCATCTCTGTTAAAGGACGTCTTTATAATAAAATAAATGAATCAATTGATACTTCAGGAGTTAATATTGCTATTGAAGTTGATGATATTATTGATGGGGACTATACAAACATAACGGGACTAAATGGATATTTTACTATCCGTTATACAATTAACCCAGATCTTGATGTATATTCAAGTCATAAACTAGAAGTCATAGTAACAGATACAGAACCTGGCGGACCAGGTAGTGAAATTGAATACCACCATTTCTATATAATATATGTAAATGCAACCTCCTATTTTAATATTATATCTCATGATGATACCTCAACGCCTAAATTAACTGAAGAAGATTTCAATATAAATGGGTATTTAAATTATGATAATGGAAATGGAATCCTATTTGAGAGTGTTAACTATTATTGGTTTGATGGACCTTCAATTATCTCACAAGGTACATTTTTTACTGATGCTTCAGGTTCTCTACCAAACTTACAAATTCCAATTACATCTGCAAGTCGATTAACTCTGAAATTTAACTACACAGATCCTCCGTATGTTGATTATTCAGAAACTTCCATACTTAATATTAAAGTATTTTCAGATGTTGCATGGAATTTGGATATTGACTATACTACCAGAGAAAGAGCTAGATATACTTTAACTGGAGTGCTGTCATCTAGCACAGATCCCTCTTTAAAAATAAGTAACAGGGATATTGAAGTTTATTTCAATGGAACTTATATTGCTACAGCAACAACTAGGGTAGATGGTAGTTTTACATCTAATTTTCAAGTTCCTGATGGTAATGGAACGGCATCAATTCAAGTTCAATTAGTGGATTTTGCTGGAAAAGATATTAGTTCACCCATACAATATATACTCGTGGAACCAGCACTCCCTTCAAATCCTGGATTCGGAGATTTACCCCCTTTTTTAATTTTTTCTTTAATATTTTTTCCAATTCTAGCGGGTATTGTTGCAGGTTTAGTTGTATATGGATATAAATATTATAAAAAACAAGAAAAAGAATCTCGAGTGGTAAATATACCACTCGAATCAAAATTTAAAAATCTTAAGATTCTTAAAGATTCGGGAAGATTAGAAGAATCTATATCATATTTATTCAATGCAATCTATATGGATTTAGTTAATGCTAAATATAATAGAACAAGAAAAGAAAATGAGACAATTAGAGATTTTGCAATTATTTCAGTAAAAGAATTAAAATTAACACCTTCATCAATTTATCCATTTATTCAAAAAGTTGAGGAAATAATATATGCAAAACCCTTTAAAATAACAGAAAAAGATTTCTACAATACATGTGATTTATTTTCACCAATATATTTCCAATTAACTGGATATGACTTTAATTTAAATTTATAAATTCAAATATGATAAAAAACCCAAAAATAAAAATTAGAAGTAAGTACAAAGAATTATAAATTCAAAAAAAATTAATAATTAAATTATTCTAAAAAATACAAAGATAGGTAGAAAATAATGGCAAAAAAGAAAAAAAAACAACCAGAACCAGAGATTAATATTAAGGCGAGATTTGATAACGTGAAGATTCTAGTTGAATCCAATAGACCTAAGGAAGCTATAGCTTATATTTATTTAGTATATGATGATTTAATTAATATTAAATTTAAGAAACCTAGATTAGCTCATCAAACTATTCGTGAATTTGCTATTGCTTGCGTAAATGAATTAGAAAAGAAATTAAAACCAGAATTTGTATATCCATTTATAAAAAAAATAGAAGATATAATCTATGGTGGGGTTGAACCTACAACTAAAGAACTTAACTTTACAATTGATTTGTTTACTAACTTATATAACGAAATAACGGGAAAATCATTCACATTTAAATTGTAGGTTTAAGAAGAATTATTTTTTGTTAAAATCACAAAATACCAAAAAGTTATCACAATGGTGAAACAAGGAAAAGCATCTCAAAAGAGTATTAATATTTCAAAAGTTATTGTCTTCACATTTTTAACAATATACTTAATTATTTTTGGAATTATTATTAGTGATTTTACAATTCATATTCAACAAGAAAATCCAGGTGACCTACCTGCTTGGTGGGGTATTATAACCTATATACCTCTATTATGCTATTTTGGAGCAATTTTTAGTGGAGTTTTTCTTATTATTTTTCTGAGAAATGCTACAACCATAAAAATACGTCAAACACAATCCCGAAAGAAAATTAAATCTGGTTCAATATATAAACAAGCATTATTTGTCATAATATTTATTTTTGTGTTTATTCCTTTATTTTCTCCCATAATTGACAGAGGACAAAATAATCAAAATTTTTCAGTTTATAATTCAGCTTGGAATGGTGCTTCAAAATTTAAAAGTGCTATTGAAAATGATGGATATGATGTCATGACTGTCCAATCAAGTCTAAGTGCTACTGATAGATTAATAAATACGACAATTGGTGGTCATAGAAAAGAATCTATACTATTAATTTTACTTGGTCCAAATCAATTTTATGATCCTATTTTTGAGATCCCTTATTTTATAGAATTTTTTAAGGGAACTAATTCACTTTTAATCTGTCATGATCATGGTTCTACTAGTACACTATTATGGGAAATTCTAATTGCAAGTTTGTTTGATCCTAGTATTAATATTCCATTAACAATATTTCCTGATGGTGTTCTGCGAGATAATGAATCTTATTATCCGACTCCCGAATTTCCTGTGATTACAAATTTCGCACCTCATCCAACCAGAGATACTCCATACTACGTTGATGAAGTTATACTTTCAGTAGCTTCTTGCGCAGTAGGTGGGCCTTTTATAAGTGCATTCGGTTGGACTTCTGTAGGTACATCACAACCACATTCATTTGTAGACAAAAATAATGATGGTAGATATACCGAACCTGAGGATACACTGAATTTAGGCTTTATGAGTTTAATTGATTTAGGATTTCCACTTCCTTCCACTTTTCCACTTGGAGTTTATGAACAACATGTATTTTTAGCGAATGATATGGGAAGACAACGATTATTTGTATCTGCTGATGCCAGTTTGTTTAATAATGATTTAATTGATGAATCTGGCTATGACAATATGCAATTTGGTATAAATATAATTCAATGGTTAACACAAGTAAATGAGGGAAGAAGTAAGGATGAATGGATTGTAGTTTTTGATGAGGCTCACGTAAGACCAGAATATTCAAGAGATCTTTCATCCGCAGGGATATTTGGTTTTGTTATGCAATATATCGTCCACTTATCAACTAATCCAATCACAGCTTGGATTTACCCACTTTTAGCATTTTATACTTTAAGAAAATACCTCCCAAAAAAGGATAAGAAGAAGGAAGAAAAAAAAATAGCAGAAGAAGAAGAAAAGAAAGAAGAAATCGCTAGATTTAGAACATCCTCATTTTTTGCTCAAAAGATCGAGGAATATAAAGATAAGATGAAATATGGAGATGCCTTAAAATTGCTTTACAGAAGGTTAGAAAGAAAATTAAATAGTCAATTGGGAGGAGCAAAAATAACAACTCAAAATGTCATAGCTCTAGTTACTGCAAAAGATCCATCAACCAACAAATTAAAAACAAGAAGATTAAGTAAGTTTATGGATAGTATATTAGCAATTAAAGAAGGAAAAGATAAAGTTAAAACTGAACAGGATTTCGAAGAGCTATTTTTCGAAATGGATTGGGCAGTTAATAATATTTAATCAATTTTATAATATATCAAATACAAAATAAAAAAAAAAAATATAGAAAAAATTAAAAAAAAATAGAGGTTATAAATAAATGGAAGCTCCAGACAAAGCAAAATATTATGACCATGAGGAAATTGATGTAGCACCTATAAGAGAGATAGCCCAGGAGGTTTTAAGTGAAGTAAGTCGAGTTATCGTAGGGAATGGTGAAATTTTACAGCAACTTTTTATAGCTCTACTCGTTAATGGACATGTACTATTAGAAGGAGTACCAGGTCTAGGTAAAACTGTAATGGCTAAAACTTTTGCTAAAACACTCGGAATATCATTTCGAAGAGTTCAATTCACACCTGATTTGTTACCAGCAGATATTACAGGTACAAAAATATTTGATCAGAATGAAGGTGCATTTGTACTTCAAAAAGGACCACTCTTTGCTAACGTGGTATTAGCTGACGAAATTAACAGAAGTGCTCCTAAAACACAATCAGCTCTACTTGAAGCTATGGCTGAACGTCAAATAACTATTGAGGGTCAAACATTACAGCTTGAAAAACCCTTTATTGTTATTGCAACAGAAAATCCGGTAGAAATGGAAGGAACTTATCCACTACCAGAAGCCCAAGTTGATAGATTCTTATTTAAACTTTGGCTAGACTATCCTGAGCAGGATGAAGAAGTAGAAATTATGCGTCGACAAATTTCAGGTGAATCACCCTCAGTTGATGTAATCACGCATGGTGAAGAGATCCTCGCAGCACAGAAAATTATGAATTTAGTTTATATTGATGATAGAATTCTAAAATATGTTCGTGATATCACATTAAAAACTAGAAATAATCCGCAGATTGCTCTCGGATGTGGACCAAGAGCCAGTCTAACTCTTATGAAATGTGCTAAAGCTCGTGCTGCAATACTTGGTCGATCCTATGTGACCCCTGATGATGTACGAGCATTAATCGTCCCTGCATTAAATCATAGAATTCTTTTAAAACCAGAAGCAGAGTTAGAAGGTCTTGATTCAAAAGCTGTTCTTAAATCAATTGTTGAAGATATCCCCATCCCTATCTAACCCAATTTTTTTATGGTTGAGTATTTAATCAAAGTTGGAAGAAAAAATATAATACAAGGTGAAGTTTTATACTAGGAGGTAAAGGTAGAAGTTTAATTTTATTTGCTGTTTTCTTTCTAACAGCAGGATTTGCATTTGTAAATTATTTTTTAATTTACTTCGCAATTTTATTATTATTTAGTACAATCATTAGTTTGCCAATCTTCTATTATAAAATGAACATAGAAGAATTACAAGTACATAGAGAACTTGAGAAAGAAAAAGTATTCAAAGATGATTTTGTTCATGTAAAGGTAGTAATTGAAAATATTGGGCGTAATAGTTTTGATTTTATTGAAATACGAGATAATTACAATCCACAGCTATTTAGATTAATATTAGGTGAGAATTTTATATCAACTAGAATTGGACCAAAAGATCTAATTAAATTTTCTTACGTTCTTGAACCAAAAGTAAGAGGAGAATACGCTCTCGGACCTTTGTCAATAATAGTAAAGGATAGATTAGGATTTAATTCTGTTGAAAGGATCGTACCAGATAGTGTTACTGATATTCTTATTTATCCCCCGTATGAAGATATTAAAAGAATTGAAATTTTAGGTTCAAAACGATCTTTACAATTAAATTATGGTTTACAAAGATCAAAACAAAAAGGACTTGGATCTGAATTTTATGGTATGAGGAAATATGTCTTTGGAGATCAATTTAGATTGATAGATTGGAAAGCTAGTGCTCGGTCTCAGACATTAATCGTAAAAGAGTATGAAAGTGAAAGAGATGTGACGGTTATGATTATAGTAGATTCATCTGATACCATGGCGGGTGGAGCAATTGAAAATACAAAATTTGAATATGCAATAAGAGCCTGCATGCTTTTAACAAAAGTAGCATTAACTCGAAGAGATAACGTAGGTGTTTTTACCTTCTCAGATAAGAAGAATTTGAACTTTCTAAAACCTAATAGAGGAGAAGACCACTTTTATCAAGTTTTAGATTTTGTTGCAAGGATAAAACCACAGGGGAAGTGTAGATTCATTGAGGCTATGGATCATTTTACAAAGCGTTTTCAAAAACGCAGCTTAGTTTTTGTTATATCTGATTTAGAAGCAAATCCTAAGGATATTTCTCAAGCTGTTAAAAAATTAGTCCCATTTAATCATACTATTATAATTATTAATCCTTTCAGTCCTTGGTTCGAGATTCATGAAATAGATTTATCTTCGTCAGATAAAGCTTTAGCAGAAGCAATTAGTGAAGAGATGATGGAACATATTTTGTCTATTAGACAAAATCTTCGAAATCTGGGAATTAATATAATAACCTGTGGGCCTGATGATATGATGAATCAAATTTTAAGTAATTATATGGAAGCAAAAAAGAAGGGAAAAGCATATTAAGAGAGGGGATATTAAAAAATGGCTCGCACATATTTATTGTCATTAAAAATAATCAATCTAGCCATGTTCTCTTGGCTGTTGCTTATTTTTCTTACTTCAATTTTTAATTTTGATACAGTAGTTGTAACAGCAGATAATGAATTCGTGATATTTGCCTTTTTAGGAGCATTAAAAAATGTTTTCTCATATATTATCTATGGATTTTTTTTCCTTATTGCCTATGGTTTAGCCTTTATTCTTGGAGGTGCATTTAATAGTTATTTGTTTAGCTTTATTGAGGGGTTTTTTCAGGGATATTTGAGTAAATGGTTTTCAATCCCTCAGCCAGAATTACATAATATTCCCAACTTAATATTAAGTGAATTAGGAGTACTTTTTAATGATCTTTATTTGTTCATTTTTCAAGTTTTGTTCGTTATTTCAGTTATATATGCCATTAGAGGTTTTTTCAAAAGTGATCCTAGAAATTCTTTTGTAGCAATTGGTTCAATAGTTCTTATGATTATTGTCCCTCTGATGGTGGTAGGTTTAAGAGATATGTTAAATTTATTTCTAGGAAATCTGCCTCCAGAAAGTAGACCAGAGTTTGTACAATATATTTATCAAATGGCCTCAACTAATCCTCTTGATGACAGTCTAACTCAAATTCCAATTGATAATCTTTTTCAGTTTTTAGCAAGTCCAGTAATTTTGTTTGCAATTATATCATATATTTATCTTGAGCTCACGTTTCAAATTAATTATGCTGATACTGTTACTAAACCTTCATTAGAGAGAAGTGAAAGATTAGAAGCTCAATTAAATATTTTAGCTAGGGAATCACATTTTATAACTGCAAATATTGACAAAATTAAAAAAGAAGCTAAAGAAAGGATGCAAGAAATTGAAGCTGAGCAACAAGAAGGATTGGTAATTGGAAAATTCTTTGCGAAAACAGGTAAACGATTTTCCTATGTAAAAGAAATGATTGAAAGGAGAAAATTAGAGGAAGAGGAAAAAAAATTAGTAACTGCTGCCTCTAAAACCAGAAGACTTGGTAGATATATAGATCGTCTTTTCCAAGAAGATCCTGAAGCAAGAGATACGTTAACTGCGAGCTCTTCAGCACCTAGAGCTCGAAATTTAGCGACATCAACCGTAATCAATTTTATATATCGCGTAGGCCTATTATTAATCATAAGTTTCATTATTATACACCCTCATTGGTTTCTAAATACAATCATACAATTACCTCCAGCTATTACTGAAAGTGTGGCAATGTATTCTCCAGAGGTTATTATAATATTACTAGGACCAATCATGTTGATGTTTCCAGTAATTTCTAAATTAATTTCATTTATCAAACATAGAAGCTTGATAATTCGATTACAACAAGAAGGACGCATAAAAGAACTTCTCACTTCAGTTGGGGATTATGTTATAAAGGAAGAAGCTAAAGCCTCTATTGAAGAAGAAACTAAGGAAGTTGCTACTGAAACTGCTTAAACATCTTTCTTTTTATAAATTTATAATAAATTTAGCCAAATCTATCTTCTTTTTCAGATTAATCATTATAGTATCATAACAGTAAGTCTTAATTCCTAATTCTTCAATTTTAGGTTTAAACTTACAGTCCTTGTTATCAATTATAAAGTTTCCTATAAATTCCTTATAATACTTCGCAACACCAATACATGAGACTTCTAAACCATAAAAATTCATCATTTTGTCTGCAGGTCCTTTGATGGTGGCACCCTCAATAATTGGACTTATTGCAAAAACTTTATTTTTGACTTTAGCAAGAGCATCCTTTATTCCATTCAATTGAAGGATAGTTCCTATTGATACAATAGGATTTGATGGACAAATTATTACTCTTTTTGCTTCTTTTATATATTTCAACACATTCTTGGCAGGTTTTGCTTTTTCGATTCCTTTAAACTCAATATTGTTAATTTCAGGTTTGCACTGATATTTAATGAAATATTCTTCGAAATGCATAGTTCTCAATGGTGTTGTAATAAAAGTCTCAACAATTTCATTTGACATAGGAATAAGATGAGAGGTAACTCCTAAATTTTGAGAGATTAAATTAGTTATTTCTTCTTTATTAAAACCTTGTTTAAATAAATCAGTGCGATAAAGATGAGTAGCTAAATCTTTATCACCTAGATTAAACCAATCTTTATCGTAATAATTCTTTAAAATACTTAAGCAATTAAAAGATTCATCTATAAAACCCCATCCCTTTTTTTTATCAACTAAATTTGCTAAAGTATAAGTAATTATGTCTAGATCAGGGCATATTTTAAGGCCAAATAAATCAATATCATCACCAGTATTTATAATAATTTTAAGTAATTCTGGGTTAATTACTTGAGCTAGCCCTTCGATAAATTTTGCCGCTCCAACACCTCCAGCTAAAAGCACATAAAAACTTTCACTCATAAAATAATACCATTATTTATTAATTTCAAATATTATTTCCTTTAAGGTTTTACGTCTAGGGGCTTGTAACGGTTTCATAGGATATCCAACTGTAAAAAATGCCATAGGGATATACGATTCAGGGAGTTTTAAACTTTTTTTAATTATATTTTTGGCAAAGAGTGGTGCACAATACCAACATGCAGCTAATTTTTTCATCTCAAACGCAAGAAGCAAATATGTTGCTGAACAGCTGATGCTTTGAATCCCTAAAATAAATTCATTTTGTGTCCTTTCTGAATCGGCATATTTCTCTAAATCTGAAGTATCTAGACACAATAAAATCAAAATCGGGGCATTTAAGAAATTCTTTCTAGTCTTTTCCACTTTAGTTTTAATGAAATCTTTAGACTTTCCATCTTTCTCTAAATCAAATATTAATTTTTCATTCATTTTTTCGATAAAGGTTTCACGTCGCTTATCTTTATCAAATATTATATATCTCCAAAATTGCCCATTATGCGCACTTGGAGCCCATTGAGCAAGCTCAATGCATTCGTTGATAATATTTTTTTTAATTCTCCTCGGTGCAAACATAATTTTGTAACTTCTACGATTTTTTAACAATTTATTGATAATTATTTCATCATTTTCAAGAAACAAATCATCTTCCTTCTTTCTTAGTATTGATTTAATTGTTGTCTTCTCATTAAATTCGAAGTTATATCCTCTTATTAAAACTATCGGAATACCTTCATCTGATTCTCCCATAACTAATTGTGCTGCTGCTGCTAGACTATCAACTTGTCCAATAATAGTTGTTTGAAGTTCATATCCAAATAAATCTTTTTTACCTCGCATATCTAAAATTGGATTTATCCCTGAAATTCCAATTGCAGTTCCAATAGCTCCTAATCTAAAAGGTCTACCAAAAGAGTCAGATATTATAATTGCAATATCTTTTTTGGTTTTTTTTTTCAATATTTTTCTTATTAATTCAGCATCTTTATCTGGATTTTCTGGTAATAGCGTTATTCTTCCTTCACCCTCAACATTGGACTTATCAATTCCAGCATCAGCACAAATAAAACCATGTTTAGTTTCTGTTATTAAAACATGTTCATGCTTTACAATTTGTTTTGACTCATCTAGTATTAATTGTATCAATTCAGGTTTTTTTTCTGGTAATCCATGCTTTTTTGCTTTCTGTTTTAATGATGAGCAAATTTCAAAAGCTTTCTCACTTGGTATAATCTCATTCAAATTCATCGTTCTTCCATTGCATTTCGATATTATTGTTTGAGCAATAATAATGATATCTCCATCTTGTAGGGTTAAATCATTTCGTGTTAAAGCAGAAATAATGATTTCAGGAATATAATCTCCCTTTTTAATTAATGGAATTTCTTTTAACCCAATAATTTTAATTTCATCTTTAAGATTCATGATAAATCACTTTTAGATATTAATGTATCTTTTAATGTCTGAATTTTTACTTTCAGCTAACTTTTCAAATTTAATTGGAATTGCACAACACGCAGAAAAAAACTTGAATTGAATTTTAGAATTATATTTTTTTAGCCATTTTAAAGTTTCTATAGATGGAATTTCAATTCTTGATATACCAGCTTTAATAGCAACTTTTTCAATTTCATTTTTAATTTTTCCTCTTGGTCTCATGCATCCTAATGATATCTCTGTCTTAGGAAAAGCTACTCTTATGATTGCTATAATTTTAGCAATATCTTCAGGTTTTGGTGTTACAAATTTGACTTTAGAAACCTTAGGAGGTATTAATATAATTATTACTATGAGAGAGGGATTGATTTTAGACTCTTTAATAAATTTTACAGCTTCTACTTCTTTACTGAGTTTTCCATAATGCAAACCGATGCATATATGAGGTACAATATTCAAGTTATATTTTTTTAATATCTCTATTGCTCTTCTATATTCATTTAATTCAAGATCCAAATGATAAATATTCCTTACAACTTCTTCATCCATATTTATATCAAAAGATATTATATCAACATTGGCTTCAGCAAGCTTCTTTGCCGTTTCTTCATTTAATAATCCTGTGTGAGTATTTATTATTAAACTTGTTTCTTTCTTCACCTTTTTAATAGTGTCTAAAAAATTTAATAATGGCACTGAACCATCAACCATACTCCCACCTGATATTAAAGCACCTACGCCACTTTTATTAGAAAGATCTATTAAAAATTGTTCTAGATCCTTATTTGTTAGAATTGGTTTCATTCCTTTCAAATATTTCTTATTACAATGTTCACAATCTAAAGCACATTCACTTCCTGTAATGCTGATGGCAGGAAATCTATTTGTAGGAATATATATTTTTAAAACATTGTTGAAATTGCTACGGGTAATTTTTTGAGTTAGAGTAAAGAGTTCATCTAGATCTTTGGAATTTAGCTCCAAAACTTTCAGAAAATCTTCCCATGATACTGAATTACTCTCTAATTTCTTTATTAATAATTGAGTATTATTCATACTTATTTAACCAGTTCAAATTTGAGTATTTCTCTATTGATAGTTTTTTTGCCAAGTCTTTCTCATCTTCAGAAAAAACTCCATCTTCTAAAGTAATCCCTAAGGTATTTTCAAATCCTTTTTTTAATGAAATTAATAGTGTACCTTCTTGATAATTTGATATATAATTTTTTATGCCTATACACTTAGCACGAACAGACCTAACCATTCTTGACTTTCCTACATTTTCCGGAGCTTTCAGCACAGAATACATTAATTCAGGATCAAAATCTAATAAAATTGTACCATGTTGAAGAAGATATCCTTTCTTTCTAACTTGTGCATTCCCAGAGAATTTTTTTCCCTCTATTAAGATAGCAGGGCAGTGGATAATATCTTTTTGTGGTTTTAATCCAAAGATAGTTAAACCCTTAATTATTCCCTGAGTTATAATCTCAAATTGTTCTATTACCTTAGTAGCGCCTAAATTCTCAAGAAACTCGATAGAACAAACGATTGAATATGTAATTTCTCTGAATTCATCATGAAAAACAGCACCACCTCCAGTAATACGTCTTACAACTGTTAATCCTTTTTGATTTGCGAATGGAACATTAATTTCATTTGATAAACTCTGATGTCTGCCAATACTAGCAGTTGAAGGTTTCCATTTATAGAACCTTAAAGTATTAGGAGATTTCCTTTCTATTACCTTTTGTAGAATTGCCTCATCTAACGCCATATTCCAATAGCCATTATTAACTTGTATAGGTAAAAGTCTCCATTTATTCATCTTTTCTGCTGAGATATTATTTAACAAATTTATATAATAAATCGTATAATTCCATTTTTTCTATTTCTATAAGTGCTCTTGGATAGTTATAAATCGGACCTGACGGTTTTGATGTATAATAAGGACGATTGCATCCAGGACATCCAGAAGTTAAAAAAGCATTTGAATCATTGATAATTCTAGTTAGATCATTTTTACTGATATTGATATTTATTAATTTTCCTCTCATATTAAATGTAAAATCCTTTAAAATTCTCATATTATTAATGATAAGAAATCTTCCTAACTGTAGTTTTCTAAAACTTAAAATAGCAGGTTGCTGAATATTTTCGTATTTCGTGCCTTTTATTGGTGTAAAAGCAAACAATGAAACAACAATCCCTATTCTATTTAGTTCTTCGATAAGCTCAATTACTTGTTTTTCTGTTTCTCCTAACCCAATTATTAGATGTGTGCTTACAAACCCAAGAGAAAAAATTTCCAAAGCTTCATTCAACTTTTGAAAATGTTCTTCCCATTTATAAGGACCACCGATTTTACTACCCTTAATCTTTTCAAAAACTTCAGGTGTGGCACCATCTAATGCAATTCCAACTCTTTCTACCCCTTTAATTTTTAATTCTTTCAATTGTTCTTTAAAGAAAGGAGGAATAGCAACAGATATTGGAATATCAGTATAAGTTCTAATCTGAGTTATAATCTCAATTAAATCATTAAAATTTTCTGGGTAATTTAGTGTTTGAATGCAGATTCGTTCAAATTTTTTTGAAAATGGCATATATTTTAGTTTTGTTAGAAAATCTTTAAAAAGGAATATTGGCCAATTAACCCGAGAAAGTTTTTCTATGGAACTTTTTGATGATCGAGCTTGAGGACAAAAACCGCAATTAGCAATACAATGACCCTCCGTATAAGTCATAATATAGCATGTAGTTGGGGGATTTTTGAATTGGGGTAATACTCCTAACCCTAAAACAGAAGCACTTCCAATAGACACTCTTATTTTTTCTATAGTCACTAATCTCACAAATAAATTGGTAAAATTAAGTTTTATTACTTCAGTTCATAACATTTACAATCATTTTAATTAGTGTTCCATAAGAAATATCAAGATTTACCCTTTATAAGTAACTACGTTAAAAATTTATTAAATCAATTATTAAAATACTAAATATTAATTATATTCCCGAATTTAAGAAAAGTGTTATAGCCTTATGGTTGATTATGACCCCCAGAAGATAGAAAAGAAATGGCAACAAAAATGGGAAGAAGATAAAATTTTTGAAGTCAGTGAGGATCGAAAGAAGAAAAAATATTATGTATTGGAGATGTATCCTTATCCTTCGGGCAAACTCCATATGGGACACCTCAGAAATTACACTATTGGTGATTGTTTTGCTAGATTTAAGAGAATGAACGGTTTCAATGTACTTTACCCTATGGGTTATGATTCGTTTGGAATGCCAGCAGAAAATGCAGCTATAGATCATGGAGCTAATCCAGAAGAATGGACTAACAAAAATATAAAAACAATGAAAAATCAACAAAAAAGGATTGGACTTTCATATGATTGGACAAGAGAAATATATAGTCATGATCCTAACTTTTATAAATGGGATCAATGGTTTTTTTTAAAAATGCTAGAAAAGGGATTAGCATATAAACAAGAAAGTTATGTAAATTGGTGCCCTAAATGCTCAACAGTCCTAGCAAACGAACAAGCTCAAGGAGGAAAATGCTGGAGATGCAACTCTACAGTTGATCAAAAGTTTTTAACACAATGGTTCCTTAAAATAAGAGATTACGCAGAACAATTACTTGAGGGATTAAATCTAGTTGATTGGCCTGAAAAAGTTAAGGTAATGCAACGAAATTGGATTGGACGATCAGAGGGTACAATTATAAAATTTCCAATTGAAAACGAAGATAGAACAATAGATATATTTACGACAAGACCTGATACACTTTATGGTGTCACATTCATGGTTTTCGCCCCAGAACATCCCTGGGTTCATGAATGGGTGAATGGAACTGAATACGAGGATGATTTCAAGGTTTTATATAATGAAGTAATGCATCAAGATAAATTTGAAAGAACCGATATTGAAATTGATAAAAAAGGTATATATATCGGTAAAAAAGCTATAAATCCAGTAAATAATGAAGAAATACCTATATATATAGGTAATTTTGTCATTTTTGAATACGGAGCTGGTGCTGTTATGGCAGTACCTGCACATGACCAACGAGATTTTGAATTTGCTAAAGAATATAATATTCCCATAAAAATAGTAATTCAACCGAATGACTATGAATTAAATATCACAAAAATGACTCGTGCCTATGAGAATGATGGAGTTCTTGTGAACTCAGAAGAATTCAATGGCTTAGATAATCGAAGTGCTACTAAAAGAATAACTAAAAAATTAGTTAAACTTAATATGGGATATGCTACCATTAATTATAAGTTAAGAGATTGGGGAATTTCACGTCAACGTTATTGGGGATGCCCAATTCCAATAATTTATTGTGAAGAATGTGGTATAGTCCCGGTACCATATGAAGATTTACCTGTTATTTTACCAAAAGATGTTAAATTTACTGGAGCTGGTAATCCATTAGAAACAAGTCAAAAATTTATTAATGCCAAATGCCCTAAATGTGGAAGTAACGCAAGACGAGAAACAGATACAATGGATACTTTTATTGATAGTTCTTGGTATTTCTTTGCTTATTGTGATCCTCCATCTTTAACATCAACAGTACCTTATAATAACTCAAAAGTAAATTATTGGGGTAATATTGATCAATATATTGGGGGCGTAGAACATGCAATCATGCACTTAATTTATGCTAGATTTTTCACAAAAGTAGCTCGAGATCTAGGGCTTCATAAATTTGATGAACCTTTTCAGGCTTTACTTACTCAAGGAATGATTAATAAATCCCAACCATTCTGTATTAACTGTAATGCATTCCTTATGAAACCTGATTTAGATCAAATGCAGTGTAGAAAATGTGGAAGTATAGAACTCATTCAAAAGTCCGTAAAGATGAGCAAGAGTTATGGAAATACAGTAAATCCTGGAAAAATAATTGAGAAATATGGTGCAGATGCAGCGAGGTTTTTCATTTTATTTGGTGCTAGCCCAGAATCAGGATTAGAATGGTCAGATGAAGGTGTGGATTATGCCTTTCGATTTATTAAAAATATTTTTCAGTTATTAACTGAATCAGTAGAGGATATTAGAACTTCAATTACTGTCCGAGACACATTAATACAATATTATTTAAATAAAACTATTAAAGAAACTACTGAGAATATGGATAAATTAGCGATAAGGAAAGCAGTTAATAATATTATTCAGTTTGCATCTGAGTTAAATAAGTATAAGAGTGAAGGGATTAAAAAAGAAATTTTTGAGGAATGCATGATAAAATTAATCTTATTGCTCCATCCAATAGCACCTCATTTGACAGAAGAATTATGGGAGATAATAAATAAAAAGGGTTATGTAAGCAAATCAGCATGGCCTTCATACAATAACAACCTACTTACGCAAGAATCTGATCATAAGTGGAAATTGATGAATAATATCATAGATGATATAAATAAAATTAAAATAGCAATGAAATTAGATTCATTGAACAAAATTTTTATAATTATTGCTGATCAGTGGAAATTTAAATTTTATAATAGAATTATATCTTTAATAGAAAATACTATGAATCAGGGAGAAATTATGAAGATATTGATGCAGGATAGTGATTTAAAAATACACAGTAAATTGATCAGTCAAAATGTTAGTAAAATACTGAGAAATATAGGAAAATATCCAAAATTTATACTATCATCTAATGACGAATTGCAATTTTTTAATGAAATTAAACCAATAATAGAAAAAAAATTCTACTCCAAAGTAGAAATAAAATTTGAAAAAGACTCAAATGAACAAAAAGCAACTCAAGCCCTCCCTAGTAAACCAGCGATCATAATTTTTTAAAATATATTATTGAAATAATCAAATCAAATTATTTAATAGATTAAATTTCATTACTATTTTATTAACTCAGAATTAAATAAATTATTATAAATTTAATTATATTAAAAATTGGTCAAAAAGCAGTAAATTAATTAAAATTATAAGAATATTGTTTTTAAAATAAATGACGATATATGAATTTAGTATTATTTCTACTACAGGATATCCTTACTTTAATTCAATAATTAATCCTGTTCCAGAAGGAGTAAAAATCTTTCTAAGATTCTTTGACTTTTCTAAAGATAAATCTTTAAGTCCAGATCAATTAGAACCTACCTCAAAATTTGATCTAACTGCTGGTTTAATTTCTGCTTTATTTGAATTTGCGAGAAATATAAATAAAAAAATAGAAGTACTTGAATTTAAACCTAAAAAGGATAAAGATCCACATAAAATTGATGAAATAAAGTTAAAATATAATGGAGATGTCTTAATTACAGTACAAACAGAAACATTTTTATTACACAAATCAGTCCGAGAAAAGATTAAACTCATTTATAATAATTATATTAATTCTAAAATTCCTCTTGAATCTGCTGATAATATTTATGAAAAAGAAGAAAAAAAACTAAAAAACATTTTAACAGATGATAGGGCTAGAAAAAAGATATTCAAACATCGAAATGAAATGAAACGCTTAGCAAATGATTTCTTGAGTGAAATGAGAGATTATGGTTTATGGGGAATATGTATAACATCATTCGACCTTTCTCCAATTATTGCCTATGGGAAGAAGTATTCATTGAAAAGTGTGCCGGATATATTAAGACATATTGGGTATATACCTGAAATTGCTCCATTGGATTGGATTTATAGACAATCTTTTTTTTCAGATGAATCTATTCAAGTTTGTATAATAAAATCAGATATTGGAACTACAGTTGAGAGTGTTTTGTTTGAACCTTACTTTTATTTACTTTTTGCAGATCCTCAGAGTTATTTTGGTGAGTTCCCAGGAAAACTTACATCTACTTTTAACAAAGTCCTTGGTTAAATCGTGTCTCCAAAAATAACAAATTTTAATTAGTAAATTTAAAAATGTATTTATATATACGTTTTATCAGCAGCTTTAATTATTTGATGTAAAGAATCTGATTGAAGAGAGGCACCTCCAACCAACCCCCCATCAATATTTTTTTTATTAAATAATTCTTCAGCATTTTCAGGTTTAATAGATCCTCCATATTGTATTCTTATAGAATTCGCAGTTTCTGTATCAAATTTTCGATTTAATAGTTCCCTTATAAAAATATGAATTTCTTCTGCTTGCTCAGGAGTAGCAGTTTTTCCTGTTCCAATTGCCCAAATTGGTTCATATGCGATTACAGTCTTTAAAATGTCATTTTTTGTGAGATTTTTAAACGTTTCATTTATTTGATATTCAATTATTTGTTTTGTTTTCCCTTCCTCTCTTTCCTCTAAATGTTCACCAATGCAGACGATAGGTTTTAGATCCATAGATAAAGCTTTATGAAGTTTTTTATTGATCATAGCATCAGATTCATTAAAAATGTCTCGTCTTTCACTATGACCAAGAATAACGTATTCAACTCCGATATCTTTTAGAAAGACAGGTGAAATTTCCCCAGTATAAGCTCCTTTCTCTTGAAAGTGCATATTTTGTGCGCCTAATTTAATATTTGTACCCTTTAGGATCTCATATACTGTAGTTAGAACAGTAAAAGGAGCACCAATTATAATATCAACAGAATTAATTCCTTCCACTAGTGAAATTAAACTTTCTAACATTTCTCTTGCTTCTTTAGGGGTTCCTCGATGCATTTTCCAATTCCCCCCAATTATTGGTTTTCTCAAATTTTATTTCCTCTAATATTTTTTAATAACTATATTCGTTAAATTCTCGCTATTATTCAATAATATAATAAATGTATAAATTTCTAACGAAAATTCAAAAAATTTAGCTTAAAAAGAAATATGAAAAATTTATTCTGTTTTAGGAAGTTTCTCAGGTAATTTTGTAGCTTCTAATAATTTCTTCACTTCATTAACGTCAGGAGTCATGATATCTGGTAATCCTAATTGCGTACGTCGTCTTTCTATAGCAGGTTGCATAGGAATTGCTTTGCCATGCTCCATAACTGTTGAAGCTTGACCAGTATAATGATTAGGGGCTTCACCACGCTCCACGCTCATGTTTTTAAGAATAGTAAAAATTTCTGTTAATTCAACCTTTTGAGGGCAAACTTCATCACATGTATCACATACCGTACATCCCCAAATATTAAATGAGTTGTTCGGTCCAAAAATTTTCTCTTTTAATCCTAATAAAGCATCTAAAATTAATCGCCTTGGGTTGTATCTTCCTTCTGTAACCTGTGCAACAGGACACGCACCGCTACACGTTGCACATTGATAACAATATGATAACGTAGTACCAATATCATTACCAAGAATTTGGTTTCTGAAATCAAAATCTATTGTTGCCATTTGAAATTACCTTTTTTCTTGATATTATATAGTATAACTTATTGTTAATTTTAAAATTATTTTTTTTAAAATTTAATTTTTAAATTGAAATTTAGCATGTTAAATAATTTGATTTTGCTAAGCTTTAAGAGGAACTGTTTTTGAATCGTAAATGAAATTAATAAAAGCAATTAAATATTTATTCCCATAATAATATTTAAAAACATACTATAAAGCAAATAATTTAAAAACTGAGATGATATGACGAATATTGAAGAACTAAAAAACTTTGGTCTAGATATCACAGAAGATATGAAACAAGGGAAGGTTATTTTAGATATTTATACAACATGGTGCGGACCCTGCAGGTTTTTAAGCCCTCTCCTTGAAAAATTAAAAGAAGAAGGATTAATTAAATTATTGAAAGAAGATCTTGATCAAAATAGACCTCTTGGTGAGAAATTTGGTGTTACAGCCATACCGACACTTCTATTTTTCAATAATGGTGAACTTTTAAACCATCCAATAGAAGTTCAAGGTCAATTGCTTGTTCGAAACGGTATGATGGTGGGAGCCGCTGGAGAACAAGTTCTTAGAGAAATTGTTGATAATATGTAAATTCTCTTGATTTTATTTTTATTTAATTGCATGATTATATTTCTTTATTTTTATTTAACTTAATTTTAACTAAAGCTGTAGTAGAATTAAGAGATTTTTAAATAAAATGGAAATTATAAATTTAACTTGCTTTATACTATTATTAAAATTGATATATTATCTAATTCATAATTCAAATTTTTCGATAATGGTTTTAGAATCATAATAAAACTAAAAGAATTTGAATAGTTAACTGAGCTTAAAGGATTTTATAGTAGGATTTTAATATGAGTTAAATCGAAAATCATACTAATAATCAATTATTTATACTAAAAATTTTTTATTTAATGAAGTTTTTTTCATATTTAATTTAATTTCAGAATACAAAATAGAAATATGAATTTTTCAAGAAAGGAGCTAATAGAGACAGAGGCTACGATGAATCAAATGCGGAATGCCGTTTTTCATTTAGCTCGATTAATGGAGAAAAATGGAATTGGAAATTCAAAAGAGAGATTCAGAAAAATGGGGCAAAATATTGCTAAAACTTATATAAACTACTGGAAACCTACAGATGTTATTACATTATCAAATTTGAAGGATGTTATAACCACTATCTATCAAAAAGTATTAAATAGTGCAGTTTCTATTGAAATCAATGAAAATGAAAAATTAGTTAAAGTTCGAGATTATAATTGTGCATTATGTAAGTATCATTATGAAGATGTTGAAATAGCGGGCTGTGAAATATTATTAGGTTTAGTATCTGAATTAATCACTCTTATCAGTAAGGATTCTTATAACAATACACCACTTTTACTAACACCATATGAAGTAATTGAATCCCGAGCTTATGGAAATAAATCCTGTATTCAGCTATTTAAATATAAATTCGGAAAGGGTGGATAATATTGGGAGCTTTTCAATGGTTAATGAAAAAAATTACTAAAGTATTTGGAAGATCAACTAATGCGTTATTTTATACTCTTCTTTATAGAGAAATTCTTAAAGAAGTTAATGAGATTACTAATAATGAAGAAGAAAGCCTAATTATTCTTAGGGAAATTGGAAGAAGATCAGGATTAGAATCTTGCGAGCGCCATTCAAGTATATTTAAATTTATGCCCGGAAATCCTAAAAAAGTTTTAGATTATTTCGAGATTCTATGGGTTGTAGTCTTTGGAACTGAGTTAGATGATTATACATATGAAGAGATACCTAAAGAAGATTCGAAATATAATGACTATGTACTAAAAATCAATAAATGCCCAATTTGTGCTAGTTACGGACATAATCTTGAAGATACTTTTAAATTTGATCAAATAAAAAATAAGGAAACAGAAGGATTAGCGTGTGGCCTTTGTGGGATGTTAGAAAGTGTCGCTAATTATATTTTAAAAATAAAAAGAAGCGATTACAGAATTCAAATAATTGAGCAAGCATGTATAACCAAAGGAGGAGATTGTTTACAATTTATATGTAAAATTCATGATTATAACGAATGGAAAGCACTTTTAAACTCTAATATTCAACAAAAAAAAATAATAAGTACTTATTTTAAAGAGATTGTAGAAGAAGAAGAAATTTTACAGGAAACGAAACTTGATATTATTGATAAAATTCAAGAATTTATCTCGATTGATAAATTAGAAGAATACCTTGATGAACCGTTAGAATCAATAAAAGAAAGAGTTTCTAATATTTTAAAAGATAAATTAAACATGGAACCTGAACATTTCTTTGATTACTTCAGGAATTATGAAGATGATATGATTAGAATAATCGGATATTTAGGAACTCATCTTTTAAATGAATATGGTGGATTGTTAGAAAAAATTCTCAATAATGAATGGTTAGCAAAGATTTTTGGATATATCTTTAAACAATTAAAAGAAATGACACTTTTGTTTATCCCACTTGATGTTATTCGAGATTACAATGAATTATTGGTCAGCTTTTTAGAGGGTCTAGCTCCTGTTGAAATGGTTGATAATATTAAGCAATTTACTGGTAAAGATACTATAACATATATTTTTGAAGGAGCCCAAATGGCTTTGCAGAATCTAGGGATTGATTTTTCTGAATTAAAGGAAAATATTTGGGAGGAATTAAAAGCAGAACGGGAGAATGGATTAATATCATCAGAGACTTCTACTATAGACAGAACTCGTGAGAAAGTACCTCAAATTATTGGCATAATTCAACAACTTTTAATGATCGTTAATGATATACTTACATTACCAATAAGGGTATTAATATCAGAAAGCCATTACGGGTTAAAAACAGCAATTAACTCTGTGGTATCAGAAGAAGAAGGTTTATATGGTTCAATAAAAGAACGATTCGATAATATTTTTGACCAGATTCAAGATATAAGAAAGTAAGATTTAAATTTTAAGTTTTAATAACTCAAATCACTTAATATTTTTCATTTTTTACTCTTTCATTTCTATAAAGTTCATAAAACCAATCAACTAAATATTGGAAGAAAAACCGTTCACTTAGTACATCATAATGAGATTTACCTTTCAAGCTTGTTAATTTAGCAATATCTTCAGGTTTTATTTTATCTTCAGCCACAAGATTTAATCGTGTTATATATTGATCTCTAAGTTCTATCCTTCTAAGAATAATAGAAATAGCAGCTGAAATCTTCTTTATTAACTCTTGAAGTTCAGATTTAAGATCTTGCTGAAAATGCTCTATTTGTTCTAGAAAACCTTTGATTTTTTTTATGATTATTTCTTTTTTATAATAATGTATTAATTCCTTTTGATTGAGAACATCTGATAAAAACTTTATAATTATAATTTTAAGATTATCATCAATTCCATAATTCTCCAGCTCATTTTCTAGCTTTATCAAAAACTTTCTTTTTAAATATTGCTTATATTTTATGATGATTGCTTCAGATTCATTTTGATCTGAACATATTTCAACCACCTCTCCTTTGGGTGTAGAATAGGTGAAACCTAAACCTTGGGGGCCCAAACCTCCAAGAAGAACCATTGATAAGCTATAAAAATTATAATTATTTTTATCTAAAATCTTATTCTTTATATTCAAAACATTTTTTAGAGATACAAGATGTATCTTTTCCACTATTTGTTCTTGTTCTTCTTCTGTATCATAGAAATATATTTGATATTTATAAGCAATCTTGATCTCAATAAAATTATTACTAATATCTTGATTTTCTTCTTGTTTTTCCTTAAGTTCGTAAAGAAATTTCTCTATTGGACTAATTTTCTTTCCATTTTTTGAATTCTCTTCTGGACTTAGATTTCTAACGTTAAGGCCATAAACAGTATATTGATTGAAAAAACTATTTTTAATATAATCCATTAATCCGTCATAATCTGGAAAAAAAGAAATTGGACTATTAATGAAGTAATTGTAAAGATCTCGTGGCATATTTTTACAAATATACAAAGTAAATGACTCCGATGGTTTGTCAAATAAATCATTTAAGTTTTGTAAAAACAATTTATTTTCTTGTTTAAAACTCTTAAGAAAATTTTTTTCTGATTGATTAATTTCTTTTTCTAATAAGTTATATTTATTGCTTATTCTTAGAATGTCTATTATCTCTCCTAAAGCCGATGTTTGGTATCCTGTTGAAATCTTATTGGTACAGTTTAAAAGCAATTTTGAAATAATATCAATTCTTTCAGAAATTTTATTTATATCAATAAAAATATTAAAATCAATTGAAGCTTCAACTAAAAGTTCAAAAGTTTTAAACTGTCCAGATTTAAGACATTTTGAGAGTTTATCATAATATACCATCTCAAGTTTCTTTTTATCTTTTATCCTTAATAATTCCAATTTAAATTCGATAAAAAGTTGATTTGAAATCATATTATAACTAACAAGTCAAAAGAAACATAAGAAATTAAAATTTTGTATCAAAAACCTAAAATTAATATTTTTTAATCTAATAATTCAGCAATTTTTTTAGAAACGCTTTGAATATTTAAAAACACCATCCCTAGAGAAGCATCACTTTTAGCAAGAGTGCAGAGGATAGCATTCTCTCCAGCTTTTGATAAAATTATAATTCCATCAACACCTTCTATAAGAATCCGTTTTAGATCTCCCCGAGCAAGTTCTTCTACAGCACGTTCAGAAACACTAAGAATAGCAGCACTCATTGCACTAACAATTCCATCATTTACATCTCTAGCAAGAACAGAACAAATAGGAAGTCCTTGAACGCTTACTATTGCTGAACCTTGAATGTCTGAATTAACGGCTTCCATTCGCCTTAAAAGATCGATGAGTTCGCTGATGTTTTCACTCAAAGGTTTTTCAACTTAAACAAATAGTAGGTTAATGATCTATTAAGATAATAATATAATAATAGTATTTTTACTTTTATTTTTGATCTAATTTTAATGTTAACTTTATTAATAAAGTTAATACATATTTAAAAAATATTTTTATCAAAATCCGTATTAGTAATTTTAATGACTGAGAATCAAAATTTAAAAAGTGAAACTCAAGAAGAAAAAAGTAAGGAAGATTTAGAGAAAGAAGAAGAAGAAAAACATAAAATTGAATCTCTTAGAAAAGCTGGAAATATTGCTCAAGAGGTAAAGAAGTTTATTAAGCCAAAAATCAAAGTGGGAGCCAATGTGTATGATTTAATCTCTGAAACTGAAGCTAAGATCAATGAATTCGAAGGGATATGTGCATTTCCTGTTAACTTATGCATAAATAATATTGCAGCACATTATACTTCTCCTATAAAAGATGATGGAACTGAAATCAAAGAAAATGATCTTGTTAAACTTGATTTAGGAGTTCATATTGATGGATTTATTGTTGATACTGCTTTTAGTGTGAATTTAAACAAAGATGATCCGCTTAAGAATATTATTCAAGCTACCGAGGTTGCTTTAGATGCTGCAAAAATGATGGTTAAACCAAAAACAAACACCAGAGAGATAGGTAAAAAAATTGAGGATATAGTTAAAGGTTTTAAATATAATCCAATAAGAGAATTAGGGGGTCATCAAATTGAAAGATGGACAGTTCATGGGAAAAAACAGCTACCTGAATTAGGATCTCAGGGGGGTGATGTAATGGAAGTGGGTGAGGTTTTTGCAATTGAGATTTTTGCTAGTACAGGTGAAGGATCTGTTCATAATACACAATATTCATACATTTATGAAATAAATCCTTATGCGGGCAGGGTTCCATTACGTAGAAAAACTTCCAAGCAAATTTTAGGTTTTATCAACAAAAATTATAAAACTTTGCCGTTTGCAGAAAGATGGCTAGCAAAAGAATTCAGATTAGGAGTAGCTTTTGGGTTACAAGAATTAGTACAGCAGGGTAAATTACAAGCTCACAATGTTTTGGCAGAAAAAAAAGGCGTTTATGTGGCACAAACAGAAGAGACTATCCTGATAACTGAAGAAGGATTTGAACAATTAACCTAATTTTTCTGATGAATATATCAAAATGAAATCTTAATTGCTAAAATGGATAAATTGAATATTTGCCTTGTTTCCTTAACGTTTGCTCCTGATAGTCAAGATGGAGCGGCTAAATTCATTACTGGGATTTATAATTATATGAAAAATCAGGGTCATAATGTTAAATTAATAACGGGTAAATGGAATCTTAGCTTTTCAGATCCAAATATCTTACAAATTGATATAGTAAGAAAACGTTTTTTATGGTTTCCCCAATTCGCTTTCCATGCAAGAAATTACCTTGGAAGTCATAAATTTGATATTATTCACGGTAACGGCCCCAAGGGGGTTATCCCTATTGTTTTATCAAATCAGAAACGATTTATTTCAACAATTCATGATTTGGGCCCATTTGAAACAAAATTTACACGAATACCCTTAGAGAAAATATTAATAAAATACACAGTTAACAAATCAGCATTTATTACCACATGTGCTGAATCAATTAGAAGGCAGATCAAATATTATATACCTGACGTAGATATTAATCATATATTTAATCTTTACTCCGCAATTGAAGAAAAGTTCAAACCCTTTCCTAAAAAAGCTCAAGAATTAAAAAATAAACTTAGAATTAAAGGGCCAGTTCTTTTATACATAGGACGTATAGCAAAATATAAAGGAGTTCATCATATAATAAAAGCTTATCAATTAGCAAAAAAAGAAATTCCAGATCTTAATTTAGTGATTGGAGGTAAACCAGATTTTTCTATGGAGAAATCTTATAAAGAATGGCAACAAAAATATAGAGATATTTACTTTGTGGGATTTTTATCAGAAAATGAAATTCCAATCTATTATTCAATGGGAGATATTTTTGTAACATATTCTTTTGCTTCTGAAGGCTTCGGTTTGACTCCAATCGAAGCAATAGCTTGTGGAACTCCGGTTATTTGTTCTTCAATTCGTGCTTATAAAGAAATATTACAAGATAATGCTATTTTTGTACCCCCCCAAAATCCAGTACAATTAGCAAAAGAAATAGTGATAATATTGAAAGACGATTATAGAAGAAAAAAACTTATCGAAAAAGCTCAAAATTTTATAAAAAGATACACTTGGAACGCAGTTGGGAAAAAACTAGAAGATGTTTATGAGAAATTTTTAATCTAAATTTTTACTTCTTCTTTAAATTTTCTTTAACAAAATTAAAGCAAATTTTATTGGGATTCTCAAATTGATCAATTTTTCCTTTAAATGAACTCAATTTAAATCTTTCTGTTGTAGGACCTTGATTGAGGATCTCTATGGCCCTCTTAGAGATAATGTTCGAATCTCGAATATGTTCTAGAGGAAACCCATTTTCTATTAAAAATCTTTCTTGTGGTGCAGATTCTCCTGGAAAGAATTCTATGCTTGGTACATTCAATAAACTTGATTCTCTCACAATTGTTCCACCACCACTAATAACCAATGCTCCATAGAAACAAAAATCCACTAAGTTTGGCAAATATTGAGTTATAATTATATTATTCTCTTTAGAAAGAGTTTTAAGTCCTTTAGAAAGAAATTGCTCTTGCCTTTTTGAACGAACTAACAGGAAATATTTGTAATTAGGAAATTCTTTGAATATAAGGGGCATAAATTTCTTTATTTGAGTTTCTTCTGGTTTGACTTTATGAATAAGATATGAAGCATGAGTAGGTTCAGTTCTTATTAATACATATTTTCCTCTTTGTATATCAAAACTTTTCAGAATATCAGGATTGGGAGAGTATTCTGAAATCCAAGCGATTTCATCAAGACCATTATACCTGATAATCTTTTCTGGATCAGCATAAAGTTTTATATACAAATCTTTTGGTATGCATTTGGGAGTAATGATCTTTTCTATAAATGGATGTATTAATTTGCACACAGGTTTATTTCGAGGTTCATCATTCATACCTATAGAAGGAATTTGTAATCCATAAGCAATTCTCGTTCCTTCTATAGATAAAAAAGTTATAAAATAATCGGGGGAAAAATTTTCTATTATAGGAACAAGTTGTTTCAAACGTTCTATATAGGTTTCTAACTTATTTTCTAATTTTTCACCACCATGTCTTCCAATTTTTATATATCTTATGTCAGAATTATCTAGAATTTGATATGTTGAATCGTAATCTCGGGCAGTAATTAATAACTCTGCATTTTCATTTTGAAACATTTTCCAGAGTGATTTAAACATTATTGCAGTTTTTGGTTGTTCGATGTCAATCCAAATTCTTTTTCCAGAAAGGCTCATCGTAAACACAAAAATGATAATAAGGTTTTATTTTTTTTTGAAAATAGTATTATTTTTATTAGATAATCTGATATTATATAGATTTCAAAATCATTTAAAGATTAAAGCGATTTGATAGAAAATTATTTACCACATACACAAGGTTTTGATTTGCACCTAAGACATTTGCCAGGATATTTATTTGAAATTGCTGATTCAAGATCAACTCCTAATAAATTTGCTAATGAGCTTGTCCAAGCAATAATATCTGCTAACTCTTCAGAAGCATTAACGCTATCTATTTTCTTACTCCTTAAAAGCCGAGCAAATTCCCCAATTTCTTCAACCAACCAAATAAAGGTGCCATTCAAACCTCTATTTCGATCTTGCTCAAAGTAAAGATCTTTAATTAAATTCTGAAATTCTGAAATTTTCATTGATATATAGGAAAACGATGAATTTTTATATTAAATATAGGCTTTAAGATATTATCCACCAACAGGATTAAATATCCAACCAAGAATAGGAGTGCGTGCTAATATTACGATAATAATCAGAGCTACTGCTAAAATTATTGGAATAACTGGACCTACTTTTATTCCTACTGAACTATCTTGAAAGAATCTCATTAACCCTGCTCCTCCTAAAGGCATTGGAGCAGACCCACTTCTTCTTTTTTTCCGTCTTGATTGCGTTCCTCTAGATGACATTGGCAAAAACAAATATTGAATTTTTTAAAATGACTTATTATATAAATAACTGAAAACATATAAAATTTTATTTCAACACATAAAAAAAAATTTCATAAGTTTTTATTAATTATTTTCATTACATTTAGATAATTTTAAGGACAATTTATAAAATTATGTCAAAAAGAATAAGAATTCTTGTTATTCTCACAGTTTTTTTAATAATTTTTACAGGTATATTAATTAATCCTAAAATCTCTAATATAAATTATTTAAATCAGGATGAATCACTAAATCCTAAATATTCTGCTAATCAAGAAGGAGCAGAAAATATAATTCTAACATACGCTAATAGACGAGTAGATATAAATTTATACGGTGTAGTAAAAGTTCGCGATATCTTAACTATTAAAAATCTTAATAACAATCCTATCAGTACAATCTTGGTTGGGATTCCACTTGATCACTCAAATAATCTAATTCATTTTGAAAGTAAGGGGGCTAATGAAAATACACTATTAGAAGAGAACACATTAATTATAGACCGCTTAAACATCGTTATGGAAGAATATGAAATGTTTATAATTTATTTAGATTCTCCATTATTACCACATCAATCGAGGACAGTCATATTTAAATATAGCTTAAAAGATCTTGCAAATCCATATATTGTATCCGAAGAACATTATATTAACTATCAAGGAATAATTTACCCTATATTACCCTACAAGATAGAAGGTGAAGTAGTAGCATACTATTTTTTCCCTGAATTTGGCGCAAATGATGAAGATGTAACAGATGATTGGGGGGACTTTAATCCCTCTCTTAATGCTAGGGAGTATATATTTGAGAGAATCAGTGATACAATTGGGGTTGATTACATTGAACCTTTTTTAGCAAATATAAATGATTATAAAGATCTAAATTTATGGTTCAAACATGAGGAGAGTACTAAATTAGAAATACAAAAAAATACTCGGGAAATATTCGTTTCACCATGGGGGATCATAAGAATTCGGGATAACCTATTAATAAAAAATTTAGGGCTTCAATCGTCAACCTTTATTTTATTATATATACCTACTTCTGCTTACGGTTTATATGTTTCAGATGATCTAGGAAAAATTCTAGGTGTTTCATCCACTGATATCCCCGGGACAAATGAAAAAAGGGTTACTATCGATTTATCACAAAATCGTGTAAGGATGCTACCTAATACATCATTTAATTTTAATTTTGAATACCAACTACCATTTGAGAACTATTTTTCTATAAATTGGTTACAAGAATCTGTTGAAATTGATCTGTTTACAACCACTTATGATTATTTAGGTAAAAAACAAACAATTACAATTATCATTGATGGTTGTTTGAAAATTGATCATATTACTGTTCCTCCAGAAGCAATTAGGAAATCTCAAGGAATGCTCTCAATAGAATATACATCTGATTATGTAGTTCCAGGAGTAAATAAAATGATACAGTTTACATTTACTATAGATCTCTTTAATCTACTTTTAAGACCTTTTGTATTTTTAATAACTTTTCTTTCAATAGCTTCAGTTTATATTGTTTTAGTTAAAACGAGAAAAAGAGAGAGAGATATCATGGCAATAAAAAAGGAATATATACCTGTTGATGAAATTAGAGAATTCTGTTCTTTATTTGAAGAAAAAAATGCTTTAATCTTAGAAATTAGGCAAATTGAAGAAGACGCTAAGCGAAGGAAAATAGCAAAAAAAACTTATAAAAACCTTTTAGCTAAAAATAACTCCAAAATAGAAGAAATTCAGAAAGAAATTATTCCATTCAAAAAAATGTTAATGGAGTCAAGTGACACGTTTGAGAACAACGTAAAAAAGCTAGATGTTCTAGAAGCAGAAAGAGTAAGTGTTAAAGATAGTTTATCTCTCTTAGAATCTAGGTATAAAAGAGGAAGATTACCATCACGAACGGCTTATTTAAAATTATCAGATGACTTCAAAAAAAGAGAAAAGAAGATTGATAGAACGATAGATAAATTAATTCAACAATTTAGGAGTTATTTATTATAAAATTTCTTTTGTGTGAAAGAGTTTATGAAAATATGGCTTTTTGATATCTTAGCATGTCCTTTAGATAAAGCATTCCCTTTAAAACTATATATTTTTTCTTTTGAAAATAAACCAGAAGAATTTCAATTAACTACTAGCACTTATGAAAATAGAGATATCAATTTTATTAAAAATGAGGAAATAATTGAAATATCTCATGAGGATAATGATTTATACATAAGGGATAACCTAATAATTGAAAAAACTACCCTAAAAAATTATCTTACCTTAATTTCCTCAAGTTTAATTGAATTTGAAAATATAATAGATAGGACACCTGATAAAATAATTAAAGAATGCATTGAAATTATGAATTCTGATGTCAAATCAAGAATTATTGAATTTTCAAAAAATCCAATTTTTAATCAAATTGAAAATATCCTACCTGAATTATATTTTATTAATAAAATAAAACTTGACTTTGAAATAAAAACTGGGATACTATTTTGCAGTAAATGTCAACGTTGGTATCCTATTATTGACACAATCCCTCAGATGCTACCAGATAAATATCGCGATGAAAAAAAAGAAATTGATTTCCTTGAAAACCATAAAAATTTATTAGATGAAAAATTTTTTGATCAAGATCTTAAGCCTTTTAAGATTTAAAAAATAACCAATAAAGGTTTAAGAGTTCTACCATTATTTTAATACATTAGCCCGGTGGTGTAGATTAATACATCCTTTTTGTATTAAGCAAAATGGCCAAGCATTTGGGGCTTTGAACCCCGCGACTATACATCCCGCTACGAGGTGTAAAGCGAACACGGTTCGAATCCGTGCCGGGCTATTTATATCTAATACCTTAATATTGAAAAAAAAAAGATTTAATTTACGAAATATTTTAAACTTTACATTCTGTTATTTATCATTATTTTGATTTACAATAAAGTTGCTTGGTATTAAATGAATCCTTTGACTGATCTGAATTGGAGCTTTTTGGAGATCTTCTTTTTAATAATAATATTTATCATTGGATTTTTAGCGACCTATTTAATCCTCCCTTATTTAATAAAATTCATGAAAAGAAAAGGTTATGTTGGTATTGATATACATAAAAATGCAAAACCTGAAATTGCTGAATCTGGAGGGATTAGTATAATAATTGGGATTAGTGTAAGCTTGATTTTTTTAATTATTTTCTTTCCTACCTTTTCTAACGAAGCTTTAACTTTTCTTCTCACAGTTTTATTAGCGGGAGTTATAGGTTTTATTGATGATAGAAAAAAATTGAGATCACGTTATAAAATAATTCTTTCAATATTTTCTGGGGGTATTCTCTTTTTAGCAAATATTTTTGGATTTATTACTATAGAATCACCAACTTTACCTTTCATTGATAGCACAAGATTAACAATTATTTATCCGTTCCTAGTTCCTCTGATTGTGGCTGTTTTTGCTAATACTGTAAATATGTTAGAAGGTTATAATGGCGAAGGTTCAGGAACTTGTTTGATCGCAACCTGTTTCTTGTTCATTTGTAGTTTAATATGGAATTCTGCTGAAGGATTGCTATTTACAATTCCTGTTATTGCTGTTATATTAGCATTTTTCTTATTTAATAAATATCCCGCAAAAATTTTTCCTGGAGACATAGGTACATTAGCTATGGGTGCAATGATTGCTTGTATTATGTTATTTGGTTCATTAGAAGTTGCCGCTTTTTGTGCTCTTCTTATTCATATCTTTAATAGTTTTTATTATATTTATTCTGTGCGAGGTTTTTTTGAAAGTGGTGATATTAGAGAGAGTAAAGACGATATAATTTTGCTGGGAGATGATCGAATTAAAGCTTCAGATCAAAAAGATGCAGTATTAACATTACCTAGGCTAATTTTAGCAAAGGGACCATTAACAGAACCCGAATTAGTAAAGAACTTCTATGCTATTTCAATTATATGTGGCTTTTTTTCTATACTTTCTATTTTGCTCATGCAATATACTTTAGGAACTTTCAGTATTTACATCTTTATCGTTAGTTTTTTTGCCTTTTTAGCACTAACTATTTTTATATTATATAAATTCTCCAGAATCCGTGGAATAATAGTTTTAATGATAGTTCTATTAGTTTCTATTTTATTATTTCTCATATTTATTGAATCGGTAATAATGACACTTCCTTTTGATGAAATTAACTTAGGATTCATACGTATTCCAATTAATTTATTAATTTCCTTTCTACTGCTAATCCCAATTCTTTTACTTTGGTATTTAATAACAATAAAATATTTCTGGTCTGAAATTGATAAAATGAAAAAATTAAACTCTTAGAATATAAAATATCTTCATAACTGAGATTTAAATAATAAATATACTAACTATTCAAGGTGCTTATTTTGAAAAAAAAAATTAGATATTTTCTCTTAATCTCTTATCCCATCTATTCAGTAGTCATTTTTCTACTTACCAATTCAATTATTTTCAAATTTAATTTTTCAGCACTTCTAGTTGATTGGACGTTCTTAGTAACTATTATTCTATATTTATTAACTATTGAAGAATTTTATCAATGGGCTAAAATTGGAAAAAGAAGTGAAATGAGTGACATTGTTGCTATACTTTTCTTCTTTTTCCTAATTTTTTTCTTCTCTAAAGATTTTCTTACCTCAATTATGGGAGCATTCTCAATTTATTTATGGATTGGGATTTACGAATTAAAGGATTACCCTGTAATAAATAAAATTTTAATTATTTCTTTAGTAACATATAATATTATTTTTATCGCGGGATTACTTTCTTATTATTTAAACGATCCAATCTACATCAACACGAGTTTTGCGTTTTCCTTTTGGATAATCCTTATTTTAGGATTTCTGCTATTTGGAAGAAAGTATATAATTATTTGGCGATTTTTGAGCCCTGAATATTTAACTTTATTTCTTTATATTATAGCATGGTTAGCCGTCGTTTTTATAAACCAATATACTCCGTTGAATTTTATTATAAATCAACCTATTAATTTATTAGAGTTTAATATTCTTGATTTCTTCTTAAATATTTATTTCTTATTAATTATCGTTAATTGGGCTATTTATTTTATATCTGGTTTCATTTTAGATAAACTCCTTGGAATTCATAGAGTAAAAGAAGAGGAAATATTAGATATCACAACCAAAATAAAAAATGATATTGGAATTAAAGGTAAGGTTAAAGTGGGATTTGGTAAATATCCAATTCTAAATGCAATGGCGTATGGCTCTATAATTGATAAAAGAATTGCAATTATTGCAGAAAACATAAATGAAATTCCTAAAGATGAATTAAAAGGTATTTTAGCTCATGAGTTAGCACACACAAAAGGCAAACATACACTTATTTTGACCTTAATTACTTCTATAGATTTAATTCTAAGAATGTTCTTGGGTATTCCGGCTACCTTTTATGATTACACATTTGGAAATCCTCAGATTCCATTGATCTTCTTTATTATTTTGAATTTAGGGATATATTTCATTCTGTTTATTTTTGTAAGAATTTTAGAAGGAAAAGCCGATTTAAAAACAAAGGAAGTAGGTTATGCAAATGAACTTGCTAAAGCGCTATATAATTTAGAGAGTTTTTATACAACGGGTAGAGAAATTGGATTAAATACAATGCTTCTATCTAAAGAAAAAATAACAAAAGATAATCAACTTTTAAATTATCTTAGTACCGCAAAGTATCTGAATCATTCAATGATTAAGCCATCAAGAGCATCACTTTTAGCCAATTTTATTCACTCACATCCTCCAAGTTATTATAGAATTGCAGCTATATTAGACAATAAGCTAAAGCCAGGTAAGGTAGCAATTCTTCCTTTTATTTGTTTGAAAAAATCTAAACAAAAAAAATATGCTAGGATATTTGAAGAAGCTAGAGAAAATTTTAAATCGATAGCAACAGAAAAATTCAAGGAATTATTTAAAATTAAGGATATCCCTCAATTAATGCATAAAATTAAAAGAAAAGAGTATTATCAATTTGAATTGCAAAAAGATTACATCTTTAGAAATTTAATTCATGATAATATCATTATTGGTAAACTACTTGATGTCAAATTTACTAATGATATTACTGATCCTGAGAAATATATTATAATAGATTCAAAAATAAGTCAAAAAATTTTATTAAATTCCTCAGAATATTCACATACTTTATTCAATATGAATGATCAATACTTCTTTCAGAAAAATAATCCATTAACCCTTATTAATATTGAATTAAGTGATGGAAACAAAGAGGGACTTTACATTTTCTTAGATAAAGATGAAAAACAAATTCAAAAACCTATTCAAAAAACTAAATTGCCAAACTCAGTCTCTATTGTTAAAAACCTTAAAGATAATGAAATTTTTTTAAAAACTAAAGGAGTTGTAAAGATTTTTAAATGTAAAAATGTCATTACAAAAACAAAATTACCTAATTTTCAATTAGAAATATCAGATGTTCAAAATCAAGAAAAAAATATAATATATTCACTTAGTGAATTGATAATTAGACCTAAACATATTTATTTATCTATTAGTAAAAGTTATAATTTTCGAGAATCAGAAATAAATCTTATGAAATGGTTATCAAAACAGCATCTTCAAATATATGTATATCTTAAAAAGCCTGTAAATAATTTAGAATTAGGGTATATTCAAAAAATCGATGTTCATATAAATGATATTAAGAATGGTTTATCTAAAGATAAAAAAAATGATAAAATTATCATTTCATTTAATAATATTTTTGGAAAAGAACTAGAGATCCCTTATAAAGAAATTGAAATGATAAGTTTTGAGTATAATACCGCTTTGATTCAGTTAAAATCAGAAACAAGTTTGACAAGTCGTTTAGGATTTAGGATTTTGAAGAAGGTCAAACCAGAAAGAATCATTATGGCTTAATAAAATTTAATATAGATGTGTCTTTCAAAAAAGTTAATAATGCCAAGTAAAATTAAAAGTGTTTTCCATCTATTACGAATTCGCCAATATTATAAAAATGTCTTAGTATTTGTTGGAATTTTTTTTAGTCAAAGACTTTTTGAAACAAATCTATATTTCAATTTATTGATTGGATTTATAATCTTATGTTGTACATCTTCAATTAATTACATAGTTAACGATATTAGAGACGTAAAGAAGGATAGACTACATCCTGAAAAGATTAGAAAAAAACCTCTCGCTTCTGGAGATATTCCATTGTATTTAGCAGGATTTTTACTGATCGTTTTAGGAGGAATAATTATAATACTATTATTTTTTATAATCGAAAATTTAGGTTTTATTTTTATGATTATTTTAATATTTATTACAGGCCAACTTTATAATCACCTTCTAAAAAAATATGCTTTTATTGATATAATTATTTTATCCACGGGATATCTATGGAGAGCATTAGCGGGGTGTGCAATAATTGAAGAATTTGTCTCAGCTTGGTTGTTCTTAGCCATATTTGAAGTAGCACTTTTTCTAAGTATTGCAAAGAGAAAAGGAGATTTAATGCTACTAGGGAAAGATAAAGCAGTTGAACATAAAAAGGTTTATGATCAATATTCTTTAACAATATTGAATCATTTTCATGTAATAATTGCAGGAGCGTTATTTATGACCTATTCATTATATTTAATTTTAAAATTTGATCTAGATGTGCCTGGAAGTGCTGCTCTTTATGAATATTTCGCTATTTTAACAATCCCAATCGCCCTTTACATAATTATGAGATACATGTATTTGACCTCATCAAAACCTGAAATTGCTCGTAGCACAGAAAAAGCTTTTTTAGACAAAGGTATTATTATTGCAGGTTTAATACTATTAATTATTTTATTTTGTGCTTTTTATTTTGGAGATATTTCGGTATTATTCGGGTTTTGAAATTTAGTTCCCATCTTTTTCCCATTCTATCATAATTGAATCCTTATTATTGGAATTTCACTCAAATATATTCTGTTGTTCAGAAAAATTTAAATATTTTTATTGGTAATTAATGCAGTTAATCAAGAAATTCCTTATAGATTGAACTTGTTTGCAATTGATATTATTGAAATATGTATTACTACATCTTTTATCAAATCTAAATACTATCAAAAAAAAAGGATAAACCTTATAAGTTTACGAATTTAAAACACTATTTAACAACAAATCTAATAAAAAAAAAAAATTAAGAATTTTTAGTGATCTTAATATGGAAATGGAAAAGAAAAATTTAGCTATAATTATCTTAGCAGTAGTATTAGCAGCCTCTGGTGTTGGAAACGTTATTTTGGCTATGCTGACTGTTGTTGTACCTCCTGAAGGAGGAGAAGTCCTCAAAGTAGTAAGAACATCTAACCCTGTTACTATGGATCCAATGGATGCATGGGATAGTGTTTCAAATGATGTGCTTGATCAGGTAGTTGAACCTCTAGTTGCTACTGATTTAACTGACCCAGCCTTTCCACTTGTTGGAAGGCTTGCTTGGGATTGGGATTTCAATATTGGTGAAGGTGGAAAGTATAATAATATCACATTTTATCTACGTGAAAATGTATATTTCCATGATGGTGAGCTATTTACCGGAGAAGATGTGATTCACACATTCGAAAGAATTA
>JAEOTV010000159.1 GCA_016839635.1 Promethearchaeota archaeon
GGATGCTTTAATAGATAAGTATATTTTTGGCTATACAGATAGGATTTCTCCAGATGCTCCCGTCCCAAATGTAAAAATAGAAAATAGTGATACCTATATTGGCGCCATTGGGCTAGTTCTCCAATTTATACAATCGTTAGGAGGTATTCCTGAAGTATGCACTATTATTGGTAATGATTTTGAAGGAGACTTTTTCTTAAGAAAGATTAAAGAGTTAAAACTGCAGACTTCTGGGATACTTATTAATGAGAAAATTAAAACACCTCAAATAACTCGAATTAAAGCAATGAATCAACATCTACTAAGGTTAGAAACAGACTATAATAGTGAAATATCTCAATCAATAAGAGAAAAATTCGAGAATCTAATAGCTAATAGTTCTCAAGATATTGGAGCTATATTAATTTTAGATTATGGATTAGGTGGTATTTTTAATGATCAATTTATTCAAAAAATATTACGCTTTTTAAATGAATATTATAAAGATATCCCAATAATCGCTCGTCCTACAATAACAAATTATTATCTTTATGAAAATGTAGAATTAATCAAAATGAATCTACAGAAAGCCTTGGATACCTTTTCAATTGACTGTTGTAATGAAACTAGTGTTACAATTGCAGGAAAAAGAATTTTAAATGCCTCTAAATGTAAAAATGTGTTATTAAATTACTTAGAATTAGAATCCTATCTCTTTACAAAGGAAAATGAAAGAATAGAAAAAATTCAGCCAATATTACAACAACCAGTAAGAAGTTATGTAGCGGTAGGTAGTGTCATTATGGCAGTTTTAGGTTTATCATATGCTTCTGAAATACCCGTATTAGATGGAGTAAAAATTGCACTTTTTGCTGCCGCTCTTACAGCATCTCTCCCTCCTGTAGATTTCTATAAACAAGAAAAACTTAAAAATTACATATTAACCAAAATAAATGGATCATAATCTAGTATTTTAAGTGTTAGAATGGAATTATCTAAAGAAAATGAAAAAAAAATCTTAGTTGATATTTTAGATATCAAAAAAGATATTTTAAGAATGATATATAAGGCTCAATCGGGTCACCCAGGTGGTTCATTATCTTGTGTCAATATCATTTATCTCCTCTATGATAATATCATGAGGATAAATTATCAAAATCCTACGTGGGAAGGAAGAGACATATTCTTATTAAGTAAAGGTCATGCAGCACCTGCGTTATATGCAGTTCTGTCAAAATTTGGATTTATTAAGAGAGAAGAATTGTTTACTTTAAGAGAAATTGATTCAAAAATACAAGGTCATCCTGTTAAAAACCCAGAATTTGGAATAGAGATATCTACAGGTTCTTTAGGAATGGGATTATCTATTGGAGTAGGATGTGCGCTTTCTGCCAAATTAGATAATTCTGATAAGGTTATTTATGTTTTATTAGGAGATGGAGAATTGAATGAAGGTGCTATTTGGGAAGCTGCTATGTCAGCAAATCATTTTAAATTAGATAATTTAATCGCAATCGTGGATCGTAATGGGTTACAGATAGATGGATCAACAGAAGAGATAATGGCTTTAGAACCGTTAGCAGAAAAATGGAAAGCATTTGGTTGGGAAGTGATTGAAGTTGATGGATCAAATCTAAAGGATGTGTTACAAGGATTTGAACGTTCTAAAACTATAATCGGAAAACCTACAGTAATAATTTCTTATCTAATTAAAGGATCTGAAGTATCCTTTATGCAACACACTCGAGAGTTTCACGGGCGAGCACCAAATAAAGAAGAATATGAAATTGCGCTTAAAGAACTTGATAAAATTAAAGAAGATTTATTAGGGGGGTTTTAATTGATTCCAGAACCGAAACTAAGAGATACTTTTGGAAGTTTTTTAGTTGAAGAGGGTAAAAAAAATGACGAGATAATTGTTTTAGACGCTGATCTTTCTGTCTCTACAAGAACAAATAAATTTGCCAAAAATTTTCCAAACAGATTCTTTAATATGGGAATTGCTGAACAGAATATGGTAGGAACAGCATTAGGATTTGCGATTTCCGGTAAAACCCCTGTGGTAAGTGGTTTTTCAATATTTACAACGGGGAGAGCATGGGAATTTATAAGATTTGCTTGCCATGATAATTTAAATATAAAAATAATAACTACACATGCTGGAATCGTAGGAAAAGATGGTAGTACTCATAATGCTTTAGAAGATTTAAGTCTAATGACATCTCTTCCAAATTTAACTGTTTTAATCCCATCTGATAATATTGAACTTATCAAAATATTAGAATATACATTTAAAACAGAAGGTTGTTTTTACATCAGATTACCGAGAGATTCTTTTCCTAAAATACATAGCGAAAATTACAGTTTCAACTTCGGAAAACCAGATATATTAAAAGATGGAAAAGATATTTGTCTAATCGGAACCGGATATGGAAGTGTGTTAGCTATGGAATCCGTCTTAGGTATTGAAAAAGAACTGAATTTATCAATTAAAATAATTAATCTTCCAACTGTTAAACCAATTGATGAAAAATCTCTATTAAATGAGATTAGAGAGATAAAAGGAATTATAGTATTAGAAGAACATAATACTTACTGTGGTTTTGGAAGCATTATTGCACGAATTATTTCAAAAAGACAGCCAAAAATAATTAGATTTGTTGGCATTAATAATACATTTGCTCAATCAGGTAAAAGAGATGTAGTATTAAATATGTATAGATTGAATAAACAAGAATTAGTAAGACAAATAAAAAAAATTAATAGTTAATTATTATGTTTTTATGGATTCAAGATTGAATTATTATTTATGTTTATTAGGTAAATATCCCATTGAATCCAAAGCTTTTAATACAACTTCTTTACTTTCTTCAAGTGTTTGTTTATCAGTTTCAACAATTATATCTGCTTTATCTGGCTCTTCGAAAGGATGATCAATTCCCGTAAAATCTTTTATTTCACCAGCTCTGGCTTTAGCATACATTCCTTTAACATCTCTGCTTTCACACTCTTCAAGAGAACACTTTACATAGACAAGAATATAATTTCCAATCTCTCCTCGAGAATATGCTCTAATCTTATTATATGGCGATACGAAAGATGCTAAAACTGCAACTCCATTTCTAGTCAATAGCTTAGCAACAAATGTAACTCTTTCAATGTTCATATTTCGATCCTCCTCAGTAAACCCTAAGTCTCTAGTTAAACTTTTTCTGACAATATCCCCATCAAGTCTTTCCACGTTCATTCCCTTCGTTTTTAATTCATCAGCAACAGCATCTGCTAGGACACTTTTACCTGAGCAAGGTAGTCCTGTAAACCATAATGTAAATCCTTTATGTTCCATATCTTTTCATTTATTTTTTGTTAAATTTTTATAATATTACCTTCCATATCCTTAGGAACCTCAACTCCTAAAATTTTTAAAGAAGTTGGAGCAATGTCAAGTATACTTTTGATTCCTAAATCTTTTCCCTTCTTGTTTATTGGGTCATAAATGATGTAAACCCCAAACCAATCATGAACTGCATCATCTGGTCCAGTGTCATTTTCATCTAAATACATTGAATTATATCCCACTGTTCCAGCAGATCTCCAATTTAAGTCATCAAAATAAACCATCAAGTCTGGGGGGTCTCCATTTAAAACCTCAAATAGCTCTTCAGGTTTGTATATTTTTGTGTTCATAGGATTACCATTATTATCCTTTATGGATTTCAACTTTTTAATGACCTTTTCTCGTACTTTTTCATAATCCTTCTTTTTAATAATTCCATGAGGTTCTCTTCCTTTAATATTAAGGAAAATTCTTGCATAATAGCCTCCCCAACCCCACGCGAGTGTATTATCCCAATCAACATCTGCATCTGCTAATCTTGTTCTTGGTTTTGGTTTGGTTTTAAATTTTAATAATCCCAGTTCTTCAAGAGCCATATTTACACAAACTAGTCCCTTCATTGCTTTAGCACCGTGATCTGAAACAATCATAGTAATTGTATTTTCATCAAGCAAACCTAAAATTTCTCCAATTTCTTGATCTAGATATTGATAAAACTTTTTCATTTCTCCTTCAAAAGAATTTCCTGGCTTATATTTACTATGTGTTTTATCATAATATTTCCAAAAAGCGTGATGGAATCTATCTAAACCAATAATTACAAATTTAAAGTAATCCCAGTCCTTATTTTTTATTAAATATTTTACTGTTTTAAATTGAACATTTGTCATTTCATAGATTTCTTTCAATAAGATTTTCTTATCTTCTACTCTGAAATTAGCATCTAAGATGTATTTTCCAACATGCTCTTTAATTTCTTCTTTTAATTTTGGAGGATATGTATATTCTGAAGTTATATCAGGAGTAATAAAACCAGAGACTAGATGACCATTTAGTGGTTGGACAGGGTATGTTGGAGGCAAGCCTAAAACGCAAGATTTTAAACCTTTTTCTGTTATTATGTCCCAAATTTTAGGTTCTTTGATTTTATAGGATGTAGCTATCCAATAGTCATCATAAGAATTCTCCTTTCTATGCCTAAATCCATATAAGCCTAAAGTTCCTGCTTTTTTACCAGTAGACATCACCATCCAAGCAGGAATTGTAATAGGTGGATCACATGTTCTTAATTTACCATGAACTCCGTGCTCTACCATTTTCTTTATATGAGGACAATCATCTAGAAAGTCTTCGAATAAAGTTTTAGGTGTAGCACAATCTAATCCTATAACAACTAATTTTTTACTATTTTTATTCATCATTTAATGCATCATTTTAAGTTCCTTTTTATGAAATTAAAAAAAAAATTTAAGAAACAAAGGGGTTACTATATTGTAGAATAACTTTAGCTACTTCAGGACGCATTACATCTGAACTTGGAGGTTTTCCTGATTGTAGTGCATTCCGTATTTCTGTACCAGCGAAATAATTTTGCATTTCAGGTGGATGTGGGCAAATTTTGTCATTAACAATCGAATCACATTTACTACATTTTGAAAATGACCTGAATTTGATTGGTTCAATACCCAGATCAGGGAAAAGGTCAAAGATTTTATGGGCATCATAAGGACCATAATAATCACCAACTCCTGCATGATCTCGTCCAATTATAATATGATCACATCCAAAATTTTTTCTAGCAATTGCATGAAAGATTGCCTCTTTAGGTCCCGCATATCTCATCTCTGTCTCAAATGTGCTTAGAACAACCCTATCTTTAGGATAATATTCGTTTATTAGAACTTGATATGAACGTATAATTACTTCATCTAAAAAATCTCCAATTTTCTTCTTTCCTATTACAGGATTAATAAAAAGTCCGTCAACATATGTTAAACCAGCTTTTTGTACATACTCATGGCCTAAATGAGGAGGATTTCTTGTTTGAAATGCTACAACTCTATCCCATTTCTTTTCTTTAAATAGCACTCTTGTTTCAATTGGTTTTAAATCAAATTCTGGAAATATAGGTTTTGGTTCATTAATTGAGAAGATTTCACCCCCCAATAATAATTCATTCATATTAAAAACACTCTTTACTCCAGGATGATTATCATCAACCGTTCCATAAACTTTCTCAGCAAATTCTTTCTTATTATAACTGTACTTATCTTCAACATCCATTAAGGCAACAGGAGTATCTGATGAATCAACTAACAAAATTCTATCGTCAATACTAATCGATTTTGTTTTTTTTTCATTAATATCCAACACAATTGGAAAAGGCCAAGCTAGATTATTCTCTAAATACATATGTTCAAGAACATATCTATAATTATTTTGATTCATAAATCCTTCTAAAGGACTAAATACTCCAAAAACAATGTTTTTAATTACTTTAATCGTTTGGGGATTTACTTGTATTTTCTCAAAATCATTAATCTGGTTTAAGATTCTCTCCTTTTCAAATTTAGGTAATTCCTTATTTATTAGAGTTCCACCATGTGGTTGTATCATAATTTTATCTCAACCTGTTAATTATTTATTATTTTTTATAATTCTTATTAAATTTAAATGATTAGTCAATATAACCCAAATCTCTTAAACGTTGTTTAACTTTTTCTTCTTCTTCTTTGGTGAATGCTCTCTTATTCCGTTCATCTTCTTCGATGGAAGAAATCACTTGTCTAAGCACATATGTTACATAGCTAGAAACGCTAGAAAACCCAGTTCCCTTCATACGTTCTTTTACTTTCTGAGCAAGAGGCTTAGGAATAGAAACTGTAGTATACTCAACCTTATCATCTTCATTTTCAGACATTGTTTTTTTCCTTTTCTGATCCTTACTACATTTAATTATATTTAATTATATGTTATTAAAAAATAAATTTCATTCAATAAAAAGGTTTGCAATCGTTAATTGTTAAAACCAAGATTATAATAGTAAAATCAGTTTTTATAAACTAAATTTAAATTTAGAAATACATATGTTTATTTTAAAATTACAAATCACATGCATAATCAAGAATTATTCTTAAAAGAAATTCATTACTATTTTGTTAAACATCTAATTGTAGCTGAGAAGAAATTGGTGTAGGAAATTGAAACGAGTTTTTGTAATAATTGAAAAGGACACAAAAGATCATTATTTTATTAATTTAATAAATGAACTAAAGAATTATGGGGTAAAAGTGGAATTTCCTAAAAAAGAATATAATAATCTCTTTTTATTTCGAAATCTACTGTTTTCAAAACATAAAATTCTTCATATACATTTCCTATATTCAGCAGGTTTCTATGCAAACACTCTATTACAATTTATCTTAAAGTATTTTATATTTATGATAGATATTTATTTAGTTAAATATATCTTAAAAACAAAGATAATATGGACTGTTCACAATCTCTATAGTCATAAGTCTTTTTTTCCAAAAATAGAAAAACTAGGTAGAAAATTCTTTTCTAAAAAAGTAGATTCTATCATTTGTCATTGTGA
>JAEOTV010000160.1 GCA_016839635.1 Promethearchaeota archaeon
ATTTAAAATTTCAAGTTTAATGATTAATAATATTCCTAATTTTGTCTTAAAAATTATAAATTTTTCAAAAATCTTAATTTAAATTATATAATAATAAAAAAAAAGTGAGTTTTAACTACTAGAACCAGTAATATTAATATTTCCTGTACCTGTATCTAAGTTAAAATCATAATTGTATGTTGATGGGAAATCAAGTGAATTAAATGGATTAGAACCAGGGATAAATCCTAATGTATTTACACGATTAAAGCTATCGATCCCTGTATCTCCGAAAAAACTGGCACCCACACTAGAACTTGTATCTATATATTGAATATTGATAGATCCAGTTCCAGCATGCATATTTCCTGTGACATTTGCACCCATGAGACCGTGCTGATTGATAACGACTAGTATTCCACCTGTCCCAGTAGATATTTAAATAAATTGTAGTCTATTTTTCATAGAAGGTTCTTTTAAAAATAACAAAGAAAATTTTATCAAAAATCAACAGATTCTCAGGATGATCTTCTACATGATTTATAGATTATGATAAGAATCTTTTTATGTCACTTTTTATAACCTCTCTTATGCATGTTGAAAATAGTGATAATACACTAGGAACGATATCAACTAATAAAAACTCAATTTTTAGAACTTTAGCATTTAAAGTTTGGATGGGATTGATACTATTCACGGTAGTGGAAATAATTCTTATCTTTATCCTTGAACCATTTTTACGAATTAATTTCCCTCCATTGAATCCAGATACAGGTCCAGCAGATTATTATTGGAAATTGAACGTGCGTAACGTACTTACAATGGTTATCACGTGGACTTTTTATGGTGCTCATCAATTATCCGTTTGGATTGTTATAATATGGGCACTTCAGAATTATCGTGCCAAAAAACTTGACCAAAAAAAATTAATTACATATTTGATGTTAATGACTATTATCCTAATAGGATTTACACTCCTCCATTTGCTTCAAACGCATATTTGGTATGATGGCCTTGCTCAGGATGTACCTATCTGGACAAGCCAAGGAAGTGTGATTGTAATGCTATCGATTCTCTTAGTTATGCAAAATCCGAAAAGGGGGTTATTTTTTGGAAAAAAGGAGAATAAATTAATGAGACCTGAGGTTGCAAAGACTTTCATGACCAGTCACCAATTAATTTTCAGTTGGGCATTAGTTTATACATTTTGGTTTCATCCAATGGACTCTTCTCCCGCCTTGCTCAGTGGATTTTTCTTTATGGGACTTTTATTTATCCAAATGGCATTGGCATATACTCGCATTCATTTAAATAAATGGTGGGTATTATTGGTAGAATCTTACGTTGTTCTTCATGCAACAATAGTGGCAATTGCTCAATGGCTTGATTTTGGCTCTGATCCTCCCATGTGGCCAATGTTTTTACTCGGCTTTCTTGCAATGCTCGTATTTACATACATTCATGGCTTAGGATTAAAAAATTGGCTACGTTGGTCAATAGTCGTTGCTTACTTTGTACTAATTGTTTTTATGTATATTCCTCAACCTTTCGGTTTTGGCCGAGATCTTGCATATTTCCTTAGATTAGAGTTTCTTTGGATACCAATAATCTTGTTTCTGATAGCTTTCATAGCTGCTGCATCTGCCCACGTATACCTTATAATTAAAGATAAAAGGAAGAATGACTAACGTATTGGTTAAAAATTAATAAAAATTCATTTCTTTTTTATTTATAATTCCTTGAGATTTATTCAACTTTTAAACTATATCAGTATAACAGAATTCAATAGATCCACCTCTAAGAAGCATATCTCAATCACTAAAATTAAGTCCTAATTTTAGCAAGATCAACTATAGTATAAAAAAAATAAAAATGGTTATCAAAACAAAAACAATTGAACAATCGATATTAATAAAGGCATCACCTCATGAAGTATATGAAGCTTTTATGGATTCCAGCTCTAGACCTTCTTTTAATTAAAAGTTAAAACGTACAATTAATTATAATAGAGGAATCATATAATTCTTAGAACACTTTTTTATCTAAAAGAAATAATTAGGAGTAGTAAATAACAATGATAGAAGAAATCGAAAAAATTCCTGATTCGTTCATGATGAGAGATGATTTAGATTTTAAATATTATGTGTCTGGTACTTGGAAAAAATCATCTTCGGGGAAAACAATAATTATTAAAAATCCTTATAATGATGAGTTAGTAGGAACTGTACAAGCATGTTCCATTGAAGAAGCTAATCAGGCTATAAACGTTGCAAAAGAAAATCTGGAATGTTGGGAACAAAAAACTCAGAGAGAACGATCAGATATTTTAAGAACAGCAGCTAATTTGATGAGGGAATGGTCTAATCCCTTAGGGTATATTATGATGAAAGAAATCGGTAAACCCCTAAAAAGTGCCATTTCAGAAATAAATCGAACTGCTGAGTTATTTGAAGCCACAGCTGAAGCGGGATTACAACAAGAAGGAGAAGCAATTTACGGTGACGCATTCAAAGGTTTTACTAAAGATAAGATGTCAATGACATACAGAGTTCCTTTAGGAGTTATTCTTTGTATTGGTCCCTTTAATTATCCATTTAATCTTACAGGATCTAAAATTGCTCCAGCATTAATGGCAGGAAATACTGTTGTTGTCAAACCTCCTTCCCAAGGAGCTATCAGTCCCTTATTCTATGGATTAATTTTAGAAAAAGCGGGAGTTCCTCCGGGTGTTTTTAATATAATCACCGGAAAAGGTTCTGAAATCGGAGACTATTTAGTACAACACCCTCTAATTAGCATGGTCAGTTTCACCGGTTCTTCTGAAACGGGTAAACGCCTTGCAAGTATTGTTGGAATGAAACCATTATTGTTAGAATTGGGGGGAAAGGATGCTGCCATCGTACTAAATGATGCAAATTTAGAAATGACATCAGATGCAATTGTTTCAGGGGCATTTTCATATAGCGGACAAAGATGTACTGCTGTGAAAAGGGTTCTTCCAATGCCCGGAATTGCTGATAAATTAATAGAATTAGTAAAAAAGAAAATATTGAATTTGTCCATCGGGAATCCCGAAAATAATGCCACTATCGGACCACTCATTAGCTCAAAACAATGCGATTATGTTCAAGGACTGATAGACGATGCTTTAGAAAAAGGTGGTACCTTACTATGTGG
>JAEOTV010000161.1 GCA_016839635.1 Promethearchaeota archaeon
AAATTCTGTTTAACATGTTGAAAATCAGTAACATACATATTATACAGTTTACGGTATGCTGCGTGGTGAATGGCTTCATAAAAAGCGTGAGTACAAATCCCAATTGAAGCCCATCCCAGATTATATTTGCCTATATTGACAGTATTAAGCGAAGAACTCCACGCATCCTCTCCTTTAGAAAGAATATCCTCTTCAGTTATAGGATAATCATGAAGTGCAAAATTTGCTACAAAATTTTGACTATCGCAGACATTTTTTATCAGATCATAATTTTTATGCTTATAGTTTGCGATAAAAAAGACATATTGTTCTTTATTTTTCATGTCATATGGGGGAATATTCCCATCCTTATCAGCTAATTTGCCAAAGTTAGAAACCATTTCAGCTTCGTTTCCATTTCCAATATAATACTTTTCTCCATTAGCTCTATAAATTCCATCTTCTTGTGGTGTAAGAGCCATCTCAGTTCCATAGATATCAGCACCATGGGCTTTTTCTGAGAGCCCAAACGCAAATATTGCTCCTTCTCTAAGTAATTGTGCAGCTTTCTTCTTAGGAATTTCATTCTTACTCATCCATATGGGCCCAAGTCCTAAAATGCTAACTTGCCAAGTATACCAATAAGAAAGCCCATAAAATGCGAGTATTTCATTAAATTCACAAATTCGCCACGTATCCCATCGATAATTCTTATCAACTCCATAACTAACGGGCGTTAAAAGCTGTGCAAAAATTTTATTTTTCTTTTGAAACTCAAGAAAATCTGAATACCACACTCTTTCGTGATCATCTGCTTTAAGTTTCGCCTTCCCCTTGTTTTCAAAAAATTCGATAGTTTTAAGCATTATTTCTTTTGAACGCTCGTCGGGATAATAACGAACATGACTTTTAGGATTTAATAGAATTGTCATATAATCATCTCTAAGATTTTTATTATTCAATTAAATAATAATTTTCCTTATTTTAGAAAAAGAATACAAGACTTCGTTAATGAATAATTTTTGATGGAGATTTTAGTTTTTTCAATTTAATTTGATATTCAGTGCAGACTTTATATTCAGGAAAATTACATGAATGCTGGTTTAATGGGAGACTACAAGTGTGTGAAAAAGGGCACTCAAGTAAATTGTCAGGTAAAATAGGTTCCACATTCCTCAACCTCAAATAATTCTGTTATAAAGAAATTTATATTCGTTGTGTTTATACTTTCTGCTTATTTTTTATTAATTTATTAACATATTAAAATGATGTAATTTAATAGAGAGGATTGTCAACATATTTCGACGATTAAACTATTCATGCGGCAAAATTAACACTAAAGTCATAATAAGGATAATCCCGCATAAAAATACTAAGGCTTGAGTGATAGATTTCTTTAAGTTCTTTTCTTTTAATAATTCAGGCATGAGCTCTGTACTTGCTAAATATAAAAATCCACCTCCAGAAAAGGCTAGAAAGAAGAAATTAAATAATTCGATTTGTGCGGACAAAAGATAAGCAAACAAACCTCCAAGAAGCGCAACAAGAGCACTTCCAAAGTTAAATAGAAGTGCTTTCTTTTTAGAAAATCCTCCATATAGAAGGATTCCAAAATCACCAATTTCCTGTGGTAATTCATGGAATAAAACAGCAAGTGTGATTATTACACCATTCCCAAATCCACTTAAGAATGCAACCATTATAATAATACCATCTAAGAAATTGTGTAATCCATCGCCAATTAAATTAAGAAGAGCAAAGTTTTTTATTTTATCACCTCTTTCTACAATTTTATCCATACCTTCAGTAAGAGTATCATAGCAAACTAATTGGTCTTCTTTTTCATGAGCATGTCCATGAAACCAATAAATAAATCGTTCTATTATAAAAAATACTACAAATCCAATTATAATAATAGCGAAAAGGATACTTTCAGCTATCCCCGCCCCTCCATCGTTTAATTCTACTAGATGGTGAAGAGATTCTGGAATTAAGTCAAATAATGCTGTAGCTAGAATTGAACCTGTGGCAAAAGCAACAAGAATAAACAATATTTTATCTAAAGTTTTTTCTCTAAGTGAAATCATAAAGATGCCGAGTAAACTTAAAAGACTGATAATGAATATCGTTAAAAAACCTATTACTGCTTCCAACTTTATCAAAACTCTTTTTATTTTATTTTCTAATGGTATATCATAGATTAATTATAAATAAAAAGATTGCTAATACAATCTATAAATCTTTCAAAATCTGTTATCTAATTCAACACCACAACTAGGACAATACTTTTTGTTAGAAATAATATTATCAGCTTTGATGTTTTTAGCTAACTCATTTTCTAAATTTGAGTATATATCTTTAAGCATGATATCTTCAATCGATATTATATTTAACTTCCCTTTTCGATACAAATCCAATTTTTCCTTTTTTCTTTTCATATACTTTTTTCCGAAATATCCCCAATATTCAATATATACGTTATGCTCAGGCAGATACCAATCATATTTGAGATATTTTCCTCGAATTCTTATTGTATTTTCATATTCATGCTTAAGTTTAAGATGATATAGAAGATTATCAATGATTAATTCTGCTTTTGATCTTACAATGTGCCCATCAAGACATTTAAAGAACCTAGCTCTTTGAGGAACAACTTTTTTTCTATATAATTTTATAATTTGAATAATAAGAAAATAGATAATAACAAAACTAAAAGTAAATATTATACCACCTAAAATAAAAGAAATTATAATCTGACTCAGATTTAACCGCTCATTCTAAAGTTTGGGAAATAAAATTTATCTTCCCTTGTGAAGTATTCAAGAGAATACTTATTTAAAAATGCACACTGAATAGCTAATAGTAATTTCTTATCCATTAAAAACTATTTTTGGGATTCAAGTTCCTAAGAAATTAAATTTAAAGTTAATTTAAGTTATATATGGTCTACAAATGCAAGTTTTAATAATTTGAAAAAGCATTAAAAATAGTGAATATTATCATAATTCTTTAATAATTGTATAAAATCAGATGTACAATGAAAAATCAAAGAACAGTAAGAGTGGATGATCCTGCGGATCCTGAGGAATGGTTTGATTTGGGAGTAAGACTTGGAGAAAAGGGAGATTTTAAAGGAGCAATTGAGGCTTTTAATAAAGGTTTAGAGCTGAATCCTAAAGATGTAATGGCTTGGATTAATCTAGGAGTAGCTTATGGTCAGATTGGAGATTCTCAAGCAGAGATTGAAGCTTATGAAAAAGTGCTTGAGCTTAATCCGGAAAATATGGAAGTTTGGGTTAATCTTGGTGTAGTTTTAGAAGAAACTGACAATTTTAAAGATGCAATTAAAGCTTATGAAAATGCCTTAAAGCTTAATTCAGAGGATACAGACATTTGGTTTGATCTTGGAGTAGCACTTGGAAGGATGGAAGATTATAAGGGTTCAGTTAAAGCATACAGGAAAGCTCTGGATCTCGATCCGAATGATTCTCAAGCTTGGCTCAATATTGGTGTTGTTCACATACTTACAGGAGATTTCGAGGAAGCGTTGAAAGCGTTTGAGAAAGCATTAGAGCTTAATCCTAATGATGAAAAAGCATGGTACAATTTTGGATTAGCACTTGGACAAACAGGGGATCTTGAGGGAGAGATAAGATCCTATAGAAAAGCTCTTGAACTCGATTCAGATATTGGGCTCGCATGGTATAATCTTGCGATAGCTCTTGAGAACAAAGAAGATTTTAAGGGCGCTATGGAGGCATTTAAAAAGGTTCTTGAGCTTGATCCCGAGGATGATGTGACATGGGATGACCTCAGTATAGTTCTCAAAAAATTGGGTGATCTTGAAGGTGCAACAGAAGCAAAAAAAAAAGCTAATCAACTAAGAAAGAATTAAAACCCTAATTTATTTATTATTAATAATAAACTACTTCTTCATTAATTTTAATTAAAAATTAGGGTAAAAAATGTATTGTTCAAATTGTGGTTCTGAAATTGATCAAAACGCTTCTGTGTGTCCCTATTGTGGGCAAGTGAATAATAAATCTGATGCTATTAAGAAAAAAGACATTAAAATCCAAGAAATGGAACAAAAAATAGCAGAATTAGAACAAATTATCAAAGAAAGGCCAAGATCGACAATTAAAAAAAATGTATTTAATCAATTTCAACCATGGATTTTTATTACTCCTATTGTATTTGTAATAGTATTTTTCGTGTTTTTTATGCTATTGATATCCTTTAGATAGAAATAGTGACATTTTTCTTTGAAAAAAAAAAAAAATTTAGAAATTTGTTGTAATAAAGCCAAAAACGATAAATAAGAGCACTCCTGAAAGAAGACTAATTATTCCGTAAATATAGTAAGCTCTTATTAATTTTTGACTTAAGAACATTAGATCTGTCATATACCAGCTCGCTAAGCCTCCGAGCCCCCATATCGTTATGTCAGTTATTATGTTTGGAGGACTATCAAATTCAACTTTCATGCCAACAAATATTAAAAGAGTATTTTCTACAATTTCCCATATTCCTGCTACACCTAGGGTAATTGCCCAGTATATTACCAACTTCTTAAATCCAGGAGCAGCGATTGGGGCTTGCGGATTACCAGATCGGTTTTTTGCTATAAAACCGAAAGTAAAAATCACAACAAAAAGAGAAACGCCCCAAAGGAGATGTGCTAATGTGTAAAAATCAAACGTGGCAATTGATATATATGTATCGTCCATAGCGATTATAGGAAAGCCAAATGCTACTGCAATAAAAGGTGTAATAATCAGAATTGCTAAAAATCCTAACATTATAAAGATAGGTATAAACCTTTTTGGTAAAATTATAACCACCTTTTTAATTCATTTTAAATTGAATTTCAATTTAGGTAACATCGAATAAGAAACCTTGTAATAAATAGGTTAAGATTTTACTATCAATACGGTGAGAATACAGAAATAATGATTTTAAAAAAAAAAAGTAATTAATTAAAAAAGATTGTGGTTAAATTAGTTCTTACATTGATTTTATTCTGATTAGACCTATTCATTATTATCTTCTTCAGTTTCAGCAACTCTTCTTTCCCTAATTTCTTTCTTAATTTTTTTAATTGTTATTCCTTTTAGTTTAATGAATTGATTTACAAATATTAGGGTTGATATTATAATTCCTATTAAGTAAAATACTTGTATTGTCCAGAAAAATGGTTCGATTGCTGTGAAGAATACGAGATTGAAAGTATAAGATAATGCGGAAATTAGTGTAATCCAGATCATAGAGATAAGTAAAGCGATTCTTTCATAAAACTTTGGTTCTTCTTTATCAAAAACAATTATTTTTAGCCAAAAAACAATGCATATAAAGGTTATTGGAGTAAAAATAAGCGAACTAATGGCTATTGGGATAAGTAAGTAAACTGCAAATCGATTTCTCCAAATATCTAAGACTTCTCCTAATGTCATCTGATCTTGAATTTGAACTTTGGCATACTTTCCTCTCCAACTAAAGTATCCTTTTTTCATTTTTCGTCCCATTTTTTTTGCCCCACTTTTTATACGTTTGATTATTCCAGTTTCTAAAGCTTCTTGAAATTCTTCTCTGATTAAAGGGATTATATATAAAGAGAGCATTAAAGAGATAATACCATAAAGAAAGATAAGAAGATCAAACCAATAGTCTATACCTGTTAGTGGTGTTGTAGGAGGTAAGTTTGAAATAATACTGTAAATAGAATAACCAATGAAAATCCCTGGAACAATTATTTGTGCTATAATAAGCCCCTGAACATGTTTTTTACTAAGTTTTTCGGTAAAACGATTTAGAAGCCATAAAATGCCATTAGCAACGGTTAATATCAATCCAAATCCAGAAAGAAGCTTCATTGTCCAAAAGAAAATCAGGAAAGTAAAAGTCAAGTCTACGAAACCTAAAATAAATTCAAGAATCATGAAGATTGTAGTTCCAACTAAACCAATTATGTAGATTATATCAAATTTTTTGAGTTTAAGATTCATAGATATAATTAATTACTTTTAAACTTAATAATATTCGTGTTTTCATAGGTTAATATATAATACTTCAGTTCCACTTTTCTATATTTGCTTGTATCGGACTTTTAATTGATTTCTTTTTAATACAACCAATTTTGAAATACTCTTTATTCAATACTTTTTAGAGCTGCACTACAAAGCGGTTTTTTCTTTTTTCTGAATATTTTTGATGATACTCTTCTGCTTTCCAAAACTCTGAAGCGGGAACTATTTGTGTAACAACTGGATTTTTAAAGCGTTTAGACGCATCAAGTTTAGCCTGGGAATTCTCAGCTTTTTCTTTTTGGTCTGCATTCAGATAAAATATTGCTGAACGATATTGTGAACCAACATCAGGACCTTGACGGTTCAGAGTTGTAGGATCATGAATCGACCAGAAAACTTCTAAAAGTTCATCGAAAGATACAATAGAAGGATCAAATGTAATTTCTATAGCCTCAGCATGACCTGTTTTATGAGAACATACTTTTTCATAGGTTGGGTTAGTAAAGTTCCCTCCAGTATATCCTACACGAGTAGATATAACTCCTTTAACTTTTCTAAAATTAGCTTCAACACCCCAAAAACAACCTGCAGCAAAAATAGCTTTTTGAGTCTCCATATTTATTAATAAAGAAATTTGGAAAGTTAAACATAGGGCTAATTTTCTATAAACTTAGAATTAATAATTTGTTATTTTTATAATCAAATAAAAGCATTAGCTTTATTGTCTATAAAGCATGGATTATAATACTTCCAATTATTTGTGAAATCTATGGAATCTGAAATAAATGAAGATAAATGGAAAAAAAAGTTAACTAAAGAACAATATAAAGTTCTCCGTGAAAAAGGAACTGAAGCCCCATTTACAGGAATTTATGTAAATAATCATGAAAAGGGAATTTATAGATGTGCGGGTTGTGGAGCTCCTTTATTTTCTTCTAATGATAAGTTTAATTCTGGGACAGGAT
>JAEOTV010000162.1 GCA_016839635.1 Promethearchaeota archaeon
CTGGTAAATCATCTAATTGATCAAGGAATAACTGGACTTGTTCCTGTTGGCACAACTGGAGAATTTGTTAATATGACCTTTGAAGAACGATTAAAAGTAATTGAAGTTGTTGTAGATGAGACAAATGGTCGAGTTCCAGTTATCGCAGGAACGGGAGACACAGGAACTAAATTAGTAATTAATAATACTAAAGCTGCAACTGATATTGGTGTTGATGCTGTATTAATTGTTACTCCTTATTTTTTGAAACCAAAAGCAAAGGGATTGTATGATCATTATTTTACTATAGCAGAAAAAACAGATATTCCAATAATACTATATAATATACCTGTTTGTACAGGAGTAGAATTACCTTGGACCGTTGTAGAAGATCTCGTAGACATCGAAAACATTGTAGGTATTAAAGATTCCAGCGGAGATTATAAATATTTTTCCGCTTTATTAGAAAAAGTAAGTGATAAGATTTCAGTTCTTATTGGATGGGATGAAAATGTATTAGGAGCTTTAGCAGGAGGTGCCGCAGGCTGTATTTTGGGATCTGCTAATGTTATGCCAAAGATCTGGCTTGAGATTTATAATCATGTAAAAAATAATCGATTACAAGAAGCTCAAACGCTTCAAAAAAAAATACAAAAATTAGCTAGACTTTTGATAAACTCAGGTGCTTTAGGAGCAAAAACTTGCCTAAATATGATGAAAGTTCCGGTAGGTAAGACTCGTCAACCAATTATAATGGGTGATGCCCTCTCTTATGAAATAAAAGATGAATTACGCGTTGAACTTGAAAAATTAGGATTAATTGGAAAGACTGAAATACAATTTGAAGTTGGAGAGAAGTCAATAACAAGTCGTTTTTATGCTGTGGGGATAACTCCTCAAAAAATTACGGATTTTAATTTGAAAGTTGGAGAATCATTAGTTGGGTCTCGTCCTGAACTTGCTCATATAGATTTACTTATTGGAGATAAAAAAGGACCGGTAGGTAATGCTTATGCTCGAGCTTTAGCGAATCCTGAAGAAGGACGCGAGGGACTTCAAGTCATACTTGAGCCCAATATGCAAGTAAAACCTCCTACTATTATGATTCCGACAGTACGACCAACTTCCTTACGTCATGCTAGTTTGACATATGGTCCCGCCCAAGCAGGTATTGCTAAAGCCGTAATGCAGTGTGTTGAAGATGGAATTCTTCCAAGAGAACTAGCAGATGAGATTGTTCTAATTGTTAATGTTTTTGTTCATCCCAGCGCTAGTGCAAGAAAAAGAATATTTATTAACAATTACAAAGCTACTCGTAATGCTATTCGAAAAGCTATGGAAAATGTTCCGACTGTTGAAGATGGTATTGAAAATGCTGAGAATGCTCGACACCCATTTAGGAATGATCCTTAATTAATAATCTAAAAATTAAAAATGATAAAATTTCCTAATAAATGCATAAAATGTAAAAAAGAAGGTCTTCAACTGGAAGAATTTATATATGCTAGTTCTATATTGATACGGAGATTTAAAACTGTTTATCTCAAAATCCCTATATGCGATGATTGTAAAAAAGAATTAATGAGGTATGAAAAAATAAAGAAATATCTCAATTTAAAATACACATTTTTTTGCATATTCATAATTTCCATATTTTTTTTATATGTCTGGAGTTTGTATAATCCTGATGTATCGCTAACTATTATCATGTTTACTATAGTAGTATCTGTAATATCTGGTTCGATAGTCTTAATCTTACTTGTAAGCCATATAATATTCTATATGAAAAAATATGACAGGATCACGAATTATATTGAAATAAAAATAGATGGAACAATATTAATTAAGGATCCAGAATACAGAAAAACATATGAAGAATTTCAAGAAATTGAGAACTCTAAAGAAGATGAACTTTTTCATTGTCCTAAATGCAACACCCTTCTATTGATAGGTATGGAATATTGTCATGTCTGTGGCAAAAAAATATAATAAGAATGTACTTAAAACTGCTTAAATTCTCACATTCTAGTTTTTTTATATTTTATTAATTTAAACCAGTTCAGTTAAACTTTTTTAAAGTTGTCTTTATTCAAAGTTAATAGTTCATAACGTCAATATTGATAATCTCAAGTATATATATGATATATATAATACTAGTAATCCATTTTCATATAACTAAATAAAGTGAATTGTAAAATGACAGAACAAATATTAGAATTAAAAATAGGTAGTAAGGCTCCTGAATTTACACTTCCTGATAAAGACAAAAAACAAGTAAATCTAAAAGATTATAAGGGTAAATATGTAATTCTATATTTTTATCCAAAAGATAACACACCAGCATGTACCACTGAAGCTATTGGATTTACAGGAATTTTACCAGCCTTACAAAAATTAGATGCAATTGTCATAGGAATTAGTCCAGACTCTCCCGAATCCCATGCGAAATTTATTGAAAAAAAGGATTTAAAAGTAATTCTTTTGAGTGATGTAGATAAAAAAGTAATCAAAGAATACGGTAAATGGGGCAAGAAAAAATTTAGGGGAAAAGAATATATAGGTGTTATTAGAAGCACATTTTTAATAGATCCCGAAGGCAGGATTGCACATATATGGCCTAAAGTTTCTGTAAAGGGACATCCTGAAGATGTAGAAAGTGTTTTAAAAGAATTAACTAAATAATTTTTTTTACTCAATTTTTTTAAATTTTATATAAAATAGACAAATGTTTTAAATTGATTAGAATGAATGTTGAAGAAACTATTAAAGGAAGAAGGGCTTTCCGTTCTTTAGAATCGATTGAAATTACAAATGAATTAATCCTTAATTTTGCTAAAGTAGCACAGATTGCCCCTTCTTGTGCGAATAAGCAACCATGGAATTTTATTTTTGTGAAAGAAAAGGAACAATTAAAACGATTATATATTACATTAACAACTGGCAATAAATGGGTAGAAAAAGCTTCAATGATTATTGCTGTATTTAGCAAACCAGAGAATGATTGTATCATTGGAGAAAGAAGATATTACTTATTTGATGTTGGATTAGCAACAGCTTTTATTATTTTAAGGGCTACAGAATTAGGATTTGTAGCCCATCCAATTGCTGGGTTTAATGAGGAGCAAGCAAAGAACATTCTTGAAATCCCCGATGAAATGAGATTAATTACATTAATAATAGTTGGTAAACATTCAAAAGAAATTAACCCTGTACTTTCTGAATCCATGAAATTAGGTGAAAAACAAAGACCTCCAAGAAGAGGTTTGGAAGAATTTGCATACATAAATAGTTATAGTAAAAAAATTTGGTAGATTTTGAATTAATAATCCATGGTAACTTTCAAACCGTAAGATTCTAAAATGTTTTTGAATTCACGGATTTTTTCTTCGCTTATAAAATTCATATCTTTTAAGGGGTAAATTCTATCTAAATATTTGTATTTATGTTTCCCCCATTCATGATAATTTAATAGCGATATTTTCTCAATATCTTTTTCTGATAAAAATATAGCTAATTTTTCCATATATTGATTAGAATCATTAAAATCGGGGATAACCGGTACTCTAACCCAAACATTCTTTTTATTTATCAAGCATTTTTCAAAATTCTTTAAAATTAATTCATTTGGTATTCCAGTTCCTTTTTGGTGCATTTTTGAATCTAAATGTTTGATGTCAAAAAGTATTAAATCGGTGTATAGCAAAATTTCTTCAAAATCTTCACCTTTGACATAACCAGTAGTGTCTATGGTTGTATGTAAAGATTTTTTTTTAAATTCCTTTAATAAATTGAGTGTGAATTCTAATTGATAAAGTGGTTCTCCACCTGATATCGTGACTCCTCCTCCTGAATTATTATAAAATAACTCATCTTGCATAACTTCAGAAATAATATCATGAACTGATATCTTTTTACCTATCTTGTTTATTACATCTAGAGGACAGGCATCAATGCATTCCATACATAAATTGCATTCAGTTCTGCTTATTTGTAAAATATCATTATCAAAAAAAATTGCTTTCGAAGCACAAACTTCAAGACACTGCTTACATTGATCACATCGATCTCTTCTTAAAAAAAGTTCTGGAAAGGGATTAATTGATTCGGGGTTTGAACACCATTCACATTTTAGAGGGCAGCCTTTAAGAAATACAGTTGTTCTTATTCCCGGACCATCATGAATACTGTATCTTTGAATGTTGAAAATAAATCCTTCCTTTCCTCTCTGGTTCTCTTTCAAAAATTTTGACTCTCCTATTATTTCTAGAAACACTGAGGTGTACGTGCAATAATTGAATCTTGTAAATCCTTACTAAGATCAACAAAGTAAGCGGAATATCCTGCTACCCTAACCATTAAATTGAAATACTTTTCTGGGTTCTTTTGAGCATCTTCTAATACTTCTTTCCCTACTGCATTAAACTGAATATGATGGATTCCCAAGTCAGCCCATGATTTCAAATATTGAGCAAAAGCTTCTGCATTATGTCCCTTCAAATATTGTGGCATAAAGCTTTGATTTAAAAGATGATTCCAGCTGATGAGGGGATCAACTTTCGAAACGGATTTTAGTACAGCTGTTGGTCCTTTTTTATCTCTACCTCCTACTGGGGATATACTACCATCATGAAGAGTTTCTCTAGCTTTTCTTCCATCTGGTGTTGCTTCACAACCTTTTCCTAAGAACCAGAATGCAGATGCTACTGTACCATCTGGTATACAAGGAGTTCCTAAATTTGTTTTACATTTCATGGTTTCTTCCATAATCATTTTTCCTAGCTTTCTAGATATTGAGTCTACATAATCATCATCATTTCCGAACTTAGGTGCCTCTATAAATTGTTTTCTAAGGTCTTTATATTTTCCTCTCCAATTTTTTCTTAATGCGTCAAGTAGCTCTGACATTGTAACTTTTTTTTCTTCAAATACTAATTTTTTAATTGCTGCAAAAGAGTCCGCTACATTATTTAATCCCAGAATAACAACATCGCGGTAATCTAATCCATAATTCCATTCTCGAACATCTTGTGCTCTTTCAATAGCATCGTCATGTAATGCAGAAAGAAAAGGACGGGGAACATATTCTTTGTAAAAGGAATCAGCTATATTTGATAAAAACACCAGTTTCTTAATTCTAAATTTGTAATTCTCAGTAAAATCTTTAATGAGTTCCTCAACAGATGTAGCTTTTTCTCCAATATTTTTTAGAGTTTTTGTTAACTCTTGAGGAACTGGAATAGCAGTAGCCCATGCAGAACGATGATTAAAGTTTTTACCCGGGATTGTTGGGACCATACAATTGTTAATGGAGTAATTCTGAGCATCTTCTAAAGGAACACCTAAACTAACTAATCGAGTAATATTAACATTATCATTGAAAAAAGCAGGTTGAGGCATTCCAGTACTTATTACTTCAATCGCTTTTTCTATTAATTTTTTTGGTATTTTATTATTCCATCTTAAAGCTAATGGAGGAGTAACAGTTCTTACAGCACTCATAGCATCTAATACAATATAGGTCATCTCGTTGGTCACATCTTCACCATCAGAATTTATTCCCCCTATTGTAATAGTCTGGAATCCTATCGCACCGCCTCCAGCACCAGACCAAACAGGAGGGTGCAGAAAACCTGTTTCTTGAGATTTTACAAATATGCACTCAACAAGTTCTTGAGCTTTTTCTCTAGTAATTATTTTATTTTTCAAATCATTCTCAAAAAATGGGTTGAAAGAAACATCAAATCTTATCCCATCTCCGACCATTGGTACGTCGATGAAATTAATAATTAGATGGATAAGCCAATAAAATTGTAAAGCTTCTTGTAATGTTCTTGGTGGATTTTCAGGAATCCAATCACAAATATTTGCTATATTTTCTAATTCATTTATCCTTGTCGGGTTATTAGCTTTTTCTGCTTCTTTTCTGGCTAAGTTTGCATATCTTTTAGCCCAATTTATTGCTCCTTCCATAGTAATGATGACACTTTGTAAAAATTGTTTCTTATGAACATAATCTTCTCCATTGTTGCTACCTTCTAACCATTCCTTCTCAAGTTTATCGAGGCGTTTTTCAGCTTCTCGAATAATTCCTTTTAAACCAATTTTGAAGAGTTTTTCAAAATTTGGTGTAGCAGACTCCCAGTTAAATACATAAAATTCATTATATAGGTCTTTAGGAATAATATTCTTAAATAAGTGGTGTATCGATAAATTTTTCCAATATTTATCAATTTCTATAAGCTCTTTTCTCTCTTGCTCATTTAGCATGTCTGAATATATTTGACCAGGTGCTGTTTCTCTTTCTACCCATTTGTATGCAAATTCTGGATAGTGAACAACCGAATCTGGTGTGGATGCAAAATTACCAATTATTAACTCTTCAGGCCTAATATATAATGTCATATTCTCCAAAATATATCTCAATCCTAATGCTCTTCTCAAAACCATCGGTTTTCCTTCAGATTGTTTGTAAGAGTCTGTTAAAAGTTTTGCTCGCTCTAAATCTAAGATCCATCTCATTCCAGGTCGATTTGCTCTGGCATCATCAGCAATATCAATATTTGCCACTTGTAAAGATTTTATTGGAGTGTTCATCATTAATTTTTGAGTTCTTTCAGTCATAATTTTATAAACTCCCTCATTACAAAAATAAGTTGTTATTATTAGATATTAGATAAAACTAATAATTAATAAGATTAAAAATTTATTTAAACATTGTTTTTATAAATTAAATCTTTATTTATTATCCAAGTGTTAATCTTTTTGGATCTTTACCTATTTTCTATTTTATAATAAAGTCAAAGAATATGATTTTCATACTTAAGTTCATTTTTAATAATATTAATAGCTTATAACCAACGTTTTGATATTCTATGAAAATCATAATTAATATATGATAACAAAAGAGGCAGAATTTAATAAATTAATATCTGAAAAGAGTCCATATCTATTACAACATGCTAAAAATCCAGTAGATTGGTATCCTTGGGGAGAAGAAGTCTTTAAGAAAGCTAAAGTAGAAGATAAGCCAATATTTCTTTCAATTGGGTATTCAACCTGTCATTGGTGTCATGTAATGGCACATGAATCTTTCGAGGATGAAGAAGTTGCCAAATTGATGAATGAAGTCTTCATATCAATAAAAGTCGATCGGGAGGAACGCCCAGATATTGATAAAATCTATATGACTGTTTGCCAGATGATGACAGGTTCGGGAGGTTGGCCACTTACGATCATAATGACACCTGATAAAAAACCTTTTTTTGCTGGCACTTATTTCCCAAAACAGACTCGATTTGGCCGAATTGGACTACTAGACCTAATTAAACGTATTAAAGAACTCTGGATAACCCAAAGAACGGAGTTATTAAATTCTGCTGATCAAATTATTTTCAGACTGCAAAATGTAGATCAAGAATCCCCCGGAGAAAAATTTTCAGACAGCACACTCAAAAAGGCATTTCGTCAATTATCAATCCAATTTGATTCTGTAAATGGCGGTTTTGGTAATCGTCCAAAGTTCCCTACACCACATAATCTTATATTTCTACTTCGATATTGGAAACGGACAGGTGATAAAAAAGCATTAGAAATGGTAGAAAAAACACTACTAGAAATGAGAAAAGGAGGGATTTATGATCATGTTGGGTTTGGTTTCCACAGATATTCAACTGATTCAGGTTGGCTTGTTCCTCATTTTGAAAAAATGCTTTATGATCAAGCATTAATCGCAATTGCTTATATTGAAGCTTATCAAGCTACTAAAAATGATTTATATAGAAAAACTGCCCAAGAAATATTTGCATATGTTCTAAGAGATATGATTTCAATAGAAGGGGGGTTTTATTCTGCTGAAGATGCTGATAGTGAAGGGGAAGAGGGTAAATTTTATGTATGGTCAAAAAAGGAAATAGAAAAAGTCCTTGAAAAAAATAATTTAGATTGGGCAATTAATACTTTTAATATTGAAGAATCGGGAAACTATCTTGAAGAGGCTTTACAAAAGAAAACAGGAAAAAATATTTTACACTTAAAGAATTTTCCAGATAAGCAAAACTTTGAAAAGGCAGAAGAAATTCGTTCAACTTTATTTAAATCAAGAGATGATAGAATTCATCCTCATAAAGATGATAAAATATTAACTGATTGGAATGGACTAGTAATTGCAGCTCTATCTAAAGCTGCTGCTGCCTTTCAAGAAAATAAATATTTAGAAATTGCAAAAAATGCTGTTAATTTTATCCTTTCAAACCTTCGAGATTCTAATGATCGACTATTACATCGATATAAAGACGGAGTTTCAGAAATTAAAGGTTTTTTAACCGACTATACTTTTTTCATTTGGGGACTTATAGAATTATATGAAACTACTTTTGATATATTTTATTTAAAAACTGCTATTGAATTACATAAGATACAAATTGAGAATTTCTGGGATATTAATATTGGAGGATTTTATTTCACTGCGAAAGATAGTGAAAAATTATTGACTAAACAAAAGGAAATATATGATGGAGCTATTCCTTCAGGAAATTCAATTGCGATACTTAATTTATTACGGTTAAGTTATATCACTGGTGATTATGAGTTAGAAGAAAAAGCTGATATATTAATTAGAGTGTTTTCTGAAAAGATAAAATCAAATCCATTAGCTTATACTCAATTTTTAGTTGCTATTGATTTTATATTAGGACCAAGTTATTCATTAGTTGTAGCGGGTAAAAAAGATGATAACGATACAAAAGAGTTGATAAGTGGAATACTAAATGAATATCTACCGAATAAAGTATTCATGTTAAGAAACACTGAGAAAGAAAATCCTGATATTGATGAACTTTCAAATTTTGTTGAATTCTTTTATAAACTCGATGATATGGCTACAGCTTATGTTTGCATTAATAAGACATGTAAGCCTCCAACTCATGGTATTAATCAAACTATAGAATACCTAAAACCTAAATGGGAATAAAATTAATTAAAATATCAAAACATTTGGTAGAGTTCAGAATTTATAAACCAAATTTCTCAATTTTTTGATTTACCAATTCTTTTAACTCATCAATTGATTTTACGGCATTCATTTCTTTTTGATTTACGAATAATTCAAGACCAGATTGATCTAGAAGATATGCAGAAGGAAATTTTGCGTCAACAACATCATATTTTTCACTAAATTCATCTTTATGCAAAAATTCAAACTTAAATTTATCTTTTTTCTTAAATTCTACGGGAACATCAAGATCGTTAACAAAATTCTTCCAATCTTTTTTCATTCCAAAAGCTCCAAATGTTACAGCGCATAAATTACATTGATATGTACTTTTGCGAAATGATTTATGCAGAGTATCTTTAAGTCCTGTAAAAAAGCCTCCAGATTCAGCATTATAAACGAAAATTAATTTTTTTCCGTCCCCTTCACTCATTTAAACCAACTCTTATTAATTATCTTATATGCCATTTTACAAATTAGTTTAATTCTAAATTTTTTTAATTTATAGGTTATAAATCATAAATTTTAAGCATACACACAAAATAAGGAGAAAATAATATGAAATTAGATTAAAATCTAAACTGTTGCATTCGTAACATAGGAAATATTATTTAGCTTCTCTAAAACTAAAACTTCCATCTCATCTAAGGAGTTTACTATATTCATTTCATCTTCAGAAATTATTAATTTTAATTCTCCATCATCAAAGATATAAGCTGTAGGGTATTTTGCATCTTCCATATGATATTTTTTTTCAAACTCATCCCGATGCAAAAATTCAGTATCGATATTTAAATTATTAATAAAAGATTTCCAGTCTTTCTTCATAGAGAAAGCACCAAAAGTCTGAAAACAAAGATTACATTCATATGAGTTAGGCCTAAGAATCTTTTTCCAAAAATCTTTAACTAAATTAATTACCCCAGAATCCGCATTATATACAAAAATTAGTTTCTTTTCTTTTTTATTCATAATAATAACACCCCGTAATATTTTATTACTAATTAAGGCATTTTAATATCCTCATTATCATTCATAAATCTTTTAGCAATATTAGAGAAAAAAAATAAAAGAATCAGGAAAAAGCTGTTAAATTATTAATCTTCTTTCCAAAAGAAATCCAAGCTTTATTTTTCACTTAAAAACATTTTTCTTATATTTTCCATTCTTTTTCTATTAGTATTCCAATCATAACCTCCTATACGAGATTGGGATCTAAAATGGATTATTTTTTCATTGTCGTCAAATAGAAATTCTACATCATCTTTAAATCTAAATAGAACAGTGGTGAATAAATAATGTAGGTAGTTTCCCTCTTGTTTAAGAAGTTTAGTTCTTTTAAGAGAATTAATTATATTCATTAATTTTTTTTTTGCTTCTTCCATTGAAGTAGTATATTTTATAGGCTCAATATAATTAACCTCATTCTCTTTATTACTTTGGGTTGAAACACAATAATGACGTTTTGGGCAGGGATAGAATTTACCATCTATAATTCCAGTTGATTTTTTTATTATAGTTGTCACCAAATGATATAGAATTTTTCTATTATTTGTGAAATCAAATTATTTTAAATAGATATGGATTATAATTCTAAATTTTTATTATTTTGATTGGAGTTATTCTATATCTAAACTTAGTATTCGATATATAAAATTTTCCTATATTGCTAATTAAAAACGGGGATTATACAAAAAAGGTCTTAGAATTAGAATTCGGACAATAAAACATTTTGGCTGAAATTTCTTACGAGTTTTAACAAGTTTAGATTTATTAAACTCTTTTAAATATCGATGAACGATAAGAAAAATTAGGTAATAATAATAAATGTATGAAGGTGGTTTAAATAGTTCATCGGATAAAAGCATGGTTTAAAATTCTGAAAATCATGATGAGTTTAACGAAAATTAGGGAGGCTCGAGAATTTTACAAGGGAAATTTGATTAAAGTTTTAGATAAAGAAGGCTTATTTCAATATTTGGAAATTCCTAAATCTATGGAAGATATTGTTAAGCATTTTAACTATAACGACTTAGATTTAGTCTCGGTTACTTTAGAAGCCTTACAAAGTGATAAAATCCTTTTATTAACTCCAGAGGGTAAATATTATTTTAAAAACCATAAAATAGGTCACTATCCAGAGAGATCAAGAATTCTTTCAGACGCGCTATTAGATATCATGACGCAATATGTAGAATTTTTTCCAGAACGGTTGAGAGGAAAATTTGTAGATTTTACAGGAGGAATTAATCTCTTTAATTGGGATGATGCCCTTACGGATAGTTTATATGAGCAAATGAGGAGATCTGCTTTTGCTTATGTTAATGCAACCAAATATAAAGGAAGTTTTTTAGAAATTGGGACTGGAGCAGGATATAGTACCGCAGCCATATTTAATTATTATTTACAAGCTAAAAAATTCTATCCTGGCACTAAGATGAAGATTATAGGAATAGATACTGATGAATCATTATTATCCATTGCAAGAGAAGAATTTCCAAAAATGCTAGCTAGGCATTCGGATAAAACAGAAAGTGAAATTGCTTCATTGAAAGAATTTTATCCAAAGTTTCGACAAGCATCTGTAACTGATCTACCATTTGATGATAATAGTTTTGATATGGTTTATAGTTCTCAAGTACTTCATTGGACAAATACGCCTAAAGCAATTAAAGAGATGTTAAGAGTGACTAAACCAAATGGTTTTGTTTTTGGGGCGCAATCCGTTGCTCCTAGAGTCAATCATTATGCAAATTCCCATGTTATTGTTGTGAAAGATGCTCAAGGATTTTTTACAAGAGAAGAATTTATAAACTGGGCAAAAGAAGCAGGAGCAAGAAAAGTCAAAACATCGTATCCTCTAATTACTGTATGTTTCAAATTTCTTAAATAACTCTAAATTCAACTTTTTTTTAATTAAAGATTTTAGAAAATTTATGAAAATTTCCGAAAGTATGATTAAATAAATTCTTTATAAACACATTATATAAATATAAAATTGAATAATAGCTTTTTTAACAATAATTGTCTTTTAAATATTAATGCCATTTCCAAAACCAAGAAGGTTATCGAAAAAGAAAATAAGAAAATCGATAACTATACCAGAATATCTCGATGAATGGATAGAACGATATTTAAAGTATGAAAGAGAACAGCAAAAGAATGAAGGTAAAGAAATTAGTGATGATATAAAATCATATTCTTCGTTTATAACCAAGGTTTTAGAAAATATAATGAATCTCTTTTTGAAGGGTAAAACTTTCGAAGATTTAGAGCTTGTAGCTGATACAAAAGTAAAGTCGTTTTATAAGAAAATTACATTTAGAGCATTAATTGTCTATTACGAATTAATTGTTAGAATAAATAAGTATAAAAAACTTGATCTGAAAAAATTGTTAAATGTATTTATGTTATATCAAAATTTCTTCACGGGTGGAAAACCCATTACAGAAGAAGAAGCAGTAATAACTATGAATAGGTTTAAGAACTTCATGGTAGGAAATAATATCACTAAAGATGTTACAATTGAACCTAGTGGGAATAAGTACATATTTCAATATTTTGGTATTTATCCTGAAATGCATTATGATTTTTCAAAATTTGTTGCTGGTGTTTTGGGATTTTTAGGTATTAAAATTGAAAGAGTATCTCATTCTAATAATTATACTAGAATAGACTTCGAAAGGACTGAGTTATTCATATTAAACGAAGCGGCTTTGGAGGAGAGAAAGAAACTTTTTGACTATAATACATCATTTTTCACAAATTTTAATAAGATCTTAGAGGATGAAGATGATTTACACTTATGGATAAGAATTAATGACTCTAAATTACCAATAATTTCTTTTAAAAACATTGATGATGGATTAGTTTTAATAAGGGAAATAATTGATGATTTAAACAAATGGATACCACCAAGAAAATTTAATATTAAATTATTAGAATTATTTAGAAAATTTAGATGGATCAATCTAATTGATGAAACAAAAATGTTTTTTAAGTTACAAATTGAAAAAAATTCCATGGAATATAACATTATAAAAACAATTCTTAATGAATTAAAAATTGAATATAAGGAGTTTGAAAATTCTATAAAATTAAGATGAATTTGTTATTTATTGAACATTTTTTTGGGTTAACATCTGGATTTTAGCACGGTATATATTAGAAAGCCTTTTTGGCATTCTTGGTTCAAAGAGTTTAAAGTTATGGCCACTAAGATCTAATAAAACTCTAATTGTTTTTTTTAAAATGGATGATTTATTTGCAATAGGAGATTTCGATAACGTATTAGCCATATTTGAATAAACATCAATGCCTTTTTTTTCCACCTCATGATAAGCTTTAAACGCATATTTTAGTACAGAAAAGCCTCTTCCAAGTGCTTTATGATTAAAAGCAAGAAATCCATCTTGATATACAAATTCAGCAGGTAAGTCATCTCCAAAAATCCTTCCTTCTTTTTTAAGGAGTTCATATAAATAAGTTCGAGGTATTGCTTTAAATGTTGAAATGAAATATAAATTAGAATTATACTTTAAGTTTCCTTTTATTTCTAAATCAATACTTTTAGGAGTATGATGAGGTAATCCAATAATAAAATTATGGTTTGTAACAATTCCCATATCAGACAAATTTTTTACAAAATCTTTGGATACACCATAGTTTTTTTCATAACCTCCTCCAAGTGTTGATTCAATACCAAAATTTACCATAAGAAATTTAATTCGACATTTTTCTTGTATTAATTTGAGGTTAAAATTTTGCAAGTGATTTAATGAAATTAGGCAAAAAATATACAAATAATTATCATAACTACCTTTATAATTCATGAAATAGTTAAAAACCTCATTCCATTCTCGTTCAGGAAAAAAGGCATTAGGTTCACATAAATATAAAATTTTATCTCTTCGATCCATCTCTAATAGATTTTTTAAGTTTTCTATAATAGCCTTTGATTTTGAAAATGGTAAATATTGCAATTGTTTCGACGTAATACAAAAATCACAAGAATATGGACAACCAATTTGAGATACCATATAAGCTGTTTTAAAATTTATGGGTAATAGCCGAGTATTCATAATTACTGTAGAAATCTTATAATCCCTTATTTTAAGTTGAGATAAACAAAATTTCTTTCTTAACCAATCAATTCCATTCCCCATACAAATGTTTTCTTTTAGAACAAGTTTACGTACCCTTTCGAATATAACCCCCGTACCGCCTATAATTAATTCTAGCTCAGGGTAATCTTTGTTAATAATTTCAATTATTTTAATAGCATTTTCTAATCTACTTGCATACGTACTTAAGCCTATATGAGTGATATTATCTGCCTTATCAATTATATCTCTAATATTCTCTTCTGTAATAGCTTCATTAATGACAATAGAATCAATTTCAGGAATATTTTTTGATAAAAAATGGCCTTCAATATTTGGTGAATCTAAACTATTTGCATAAATCATGGAATTAAAAGGATTAAGCTTGTAGCCAAATTCATCAAAAGCTTGTTGGATATCATTTTTATTTACATATTGAGGAAATTTGTCATATTTTGGATTATTTAATACTTCTAAAGCGAAATCTTCAGTAGCTCCTAAATTTGGTGGAAGAGATTTAATAAACATTATTTTTTTTCTAATTACTAAATACACCTCTTTTTTCAATTTTGGAAAATCCTAATAAAATTGAATCGTAATCTTTGTAATAAAAAGGAAGGTAAGCATAGTATTTTGCTCCTAAGTTAATTAATATATTTTGACTAACGTTATCATCAACAATTATTGGAAATGAAATGGAATTTATACTTTTATTATTTGAATATTCCTGTAATATCCTGTCAATTATTATCTTTTTACTTAAGAGATCCATATTATTTCTTAGATATTTAAAATCATACCAACATTTTTGATATTGGTTTTCAATGAGTTCAGCTAAATATTCACCATTGTTATTACAAATTTGGATATTTTTTGTTCCTTCGTATTTTCCTTTTGATCTAATGATTTCTATTTTGCTATTTTTGAAGATCTGTGACCTTTTATTTGAATTTGAAGCGGATATAATTCTTTTTATACCTGCTAATCGGGTTGATTTATAAACTGAAGGCCCTAGCTTTATATGCGGTCTAATTAATTTCCAATTAAAATCATATAAAATAAGACCAAAAATTATCAATCCTTTGTTGTTTTCATGATTAGGTATTTTTCCTAGGTATCTAAAATTAAATTTATTTAATATTTTAATTATAGGGATATTGTCCTCATTAATAATCGCATAGACACATTTGAAAACTGAGTTATTCACAATAGTTTTTAATTTCATCATTTCTATACCCATTTGTGAAATAATTCCCTGTGCTTGGAATTCAGGATCAATCATAGTTAATTTTAGATAGCCTGCGTCATGACTAAGAGTAAAAACCATCTGTCCAATTAATTTATCATTTAGAAAAGCTCCTTTCCAGTAAGTATGTTTTTCTCTTAATTTTGATTGTACATAATCAGTTTCATAATATTGTTTTTCAAAATAGAACTTTCCATAAACTTTTTTAATTAAATCGATAATCTTTTCAGAATCATCTATAAGTAAACTCCTTATGTAAATATTATTTAGCAATTTAGAAAATTACCCCACAATTAATTAGGAAAATGACTATTGATGAGTTTTAAGAATTTATTAATTAAATAAATCTTAATAACTTGCGTTATATCATAAAAAAACAAATATAAAAATGAGTGTCATAAGTAAATATAGGGAGATAATTAATATCTATTTTTCATATACAAAAAAAATTAAAAATTAATGATTATTAGTCTAAAAATTATAATGAACAATATAAATAATTACAAAACCTTGATTTTTTTAATTTGATTTAAGTTTGCGTTTCTAAATTTAAATTTTTGAAGTAATACTTTCAAATTGACACTGGTTATATAAAAATAATTTTCACATAATCTCTTGATACAATATTCTATTCTAATAGCTTCCTCCGATCAATAAAATCAAGAATTTCAATGAACTTTTCAAGTTGATGCGTGTTTTCAGATTTCCTTAAATACTCGATAATGCTCAAATCTTGATTAAAAAAATCATTGATTAATTCAGGTCTTATTTTAAAATTATCACTAATCCTATCAATTATTCGCGTTATTTTTTCTTCAAATTTAATCGATATTTTTGAATGAAGTAAATCGTCAAAAATTAGCCTGTTTATAATAGATTCTTGTTTTTGACTCAACTCTTCTCCATTAAAAAATTCTGATATCAATAAAATCCTAGGGCTTTTAGCAATTAAATTTCCATCAAAATTAATGTTCCTATTGATATTTTTAATTATTGATTTAATCCACTCGAGTTGAATACCCTCATTTAGATTGACACATATTATATTTGAACCTGAGAGCCAGACATGAAAAATCTTCTCTGCTATAGGTATATTTAAATAATCAGGGAAGGAAGAATAAACTTTAAATGTTTCTTCCATTTTACTATAGAGAAGATTTGTGAGTTCTACAGTATTAAAATGTGAAGGAGATACAAGCTCAAATAACCAATTATTGAAAGTATTAAATATAAGAAATATTTTGAAGAATGGATGACTTTCCAAAGGTTTCTGACCTTCATTGCTTAATTTAAAGAATCTGTGAGGCTTTTCATCAGTATGAGTATAGTTTTCAAGTTTTATTTTATAAGTATTTAAATGATCTTGAAATTTACCAAAATTATCAACGAGAACATTATTTACATGCAATTCATTGTCATAATAATGTGCTACTTCATATGAATATGTCTCTTTTCCAAAGAATTTTTCATTCACTTTTTTTTTCAAGTATGAGTTCTCATCATTAATATTAAATGTAACTTTGGCATCACACATTAAACAAGTGAATTCTGTTGAATTAAGGCTACTCGGTACAATTTCAAAATCGACTTTTTGGTATCCTCGAACGCTAGAATGTTGATCTAAAAAAATTTGGAAGTTATGTTCACACATTGATTTGCTTGGAATTGATATTGTTGTTAAACCATGTTCCTTTAGGATATTTTTAGGTACATTAACCTGTCCTTTCGCATTGCAAACTGGACAAACTAATTCAACACTAATACTTTTTTGTTGCTCCTCTTCAATAAATAATCCTTTATTTATTATTTCAACCACCAAATTTGATCTCAATTTTAGTGTTAGCAAAAAATTTATTCTTGAATATTTATCCCCTAAGATCCCACGAGGCATATTCAAGAATAAGGTTGTGGGGTAAAACGATTACCGTAGTATTAACAATAACCTTCCTTTATATATTCATGTGTTAATTAAATATCATGTGTATAGATAATTATTTTAAAAAAGATCCTAAAAAAAATAAAATTCAGAGAAATTAATATAAAATTGAACTATTGCACCATAACTTTATTAAAAAAGCATTATAGATTTCTGATATTTATTAATTTCAATTAATTTTTTGAAGTTTATTTAATCATACATTTCTTTTATAAGAAAATCTTTAATTTATTATGTAAATTAGCTTAAGACCAATCGAATTATACATCGAGTATATCTTTTATATCTGAAATTATTTTTTCTGAATCAAAATAAGTTGTATTACTTGTTTCAATGAATTTATTTATTTCCTCACTATATCTGTCTTCAAAATCTTTTAAAAAGTAAGCTAATCTCTCTTTTAACCCTTTTTTAGCTGGTTCTGAAAGAAATAATGCTAATTTAATCCATTGACCATAAACAGCGTGTATATAAAATCCTTTGTAATTGATTTCTTCCATTCCTTCTGCTCCACTGATTTCAGATACAAATGAGTCCATAGCACTTAAGAATCCAGATACAAGCTCTTGATCCACATTTAAATCTTCACGCGCATAGTTGATTAAAGGTAGACCAGATAATTTATCAATAATTATTACTGTTCTAAAATTATCTCTGTATCTTGGCTTTCGTACTAATGATTTTTCTCGTTCTAGTGCTTCTTCCTTTGGTAAAATTTCATACATAACAAATTTTTTTGGATTATATGAATCTGACTCGCTAAATTCATAATTGGAAATTTTAGTTATTCTAGATTGAGCTCTTATTGGTTCACGCGGAAGTTTCTTAATATAATCATCTCTAATTTCTGGAGTATGATCTTTAGATTTCTTACCTTTGGTAATTCCTAATACTCTCTGATGAATCGGATCAACAACGTACAACCAAACGTTTAGTTTTTCCATATCTGAAATAAGTCTTTTTAAACCTATATTATAAACTCCTCTTGGTGTAGTGACAAATACTGTCCATGCAGCTATTTTTGATGCTTCATTTAAAAGGTAAAATGTATTTTTATATTCTTCCTCTGTCATTTGAGGCCCTGTTCGCACAAAAACAGCTTCAGTTCTTAAGAAAGGTTTTTTTTTAGCTAAGTATAAATCTACATTGTATTTAGATTCGTCAATATTAGAAGTATTATATACATCTATCCCTAAATCAGCGCAATAATCTGCAAACACATCTATTAATTCATGCTTTGCGATGAAATCAAATCTCGATAGATATTTTTTAATTTTATCATCCTTAAAGAGCATATCTGCGATAAAAGATAGACATGTTGGATAAACTTTTTGAAGTTCTGTAATATTTTTATATTTATCATAAAAATGGATGCTAATGTGATCTAGATAATCCAATTTTGTTAAAGCCTCACCTTGAGGAATGGGAATCCTATTAGTTTCAATAAAATTTTCTAGTTCTTTAAATCGTGTTCTAACGATTAAACAATTTAAGCAAATTATACCTAATTTCCCTTGATTTTCTTGGAGAATTATATCTAGAATCTCTGGTGGACTTTGAGAGGTCATAATGAAAATTATAATTTTTTGATTTTAAAAGATTATTATAATATATTATGAATTAATTGCATTTTTAAGATTATCTTAAGATTTTAAAAGCACATAAGCATCTCTTAATCTTAAAATTGCTGTAAAGAACACTAATCCTGCAAAAATCCATAATAATAGAAAACGCAATGAAATAAGAATTGTAATACAAAACAGAAACAAAAAAGTTTCTGAACGCTCCATAAGTCCAGAACGATAATAAATTACTTTTTCTAATTCATCTAATTGTTCTTCTTTTACAACCGCTCCTATCAGTAAAAACATAGATATGCATAAAACTATTGCTCCAAGTGAGAATATTCCTGGCCACATTAATGTTAAAGGATCGGTTGAGATTAGAGATATTATAATAGATACTTCAACTGTTCTATCACTAAAAATATCTAAAATGCCTCCAAAGGTGGTAACTTGTTCTAACCTTGCTAAAGCCCCATCTAAAGCATCAAAGAAAAAGGATATAATCATTAATATCGCAGCAGATATAATTAATTGAATTTTCCATTCCATTATTCCACTTAAAAAAATAGTTAAAGCACTCATTAATCCAAAAATTAAAGCGATAATAGTGATTCGATTAGCTGAAATCTTGTTAAAAAATAATTTTTTGACAATTTTCTCAATTAATATTCTAAATTTAGTTTTTGAAAGCCATTTATCAATCATTGAATCATTTATTCAATATATGGCTTGAAATATAAAAATTAGTGAATTTTTTTTTGTAAAAATTATAGATAACTACAATCTATCAGTGATTATTGAATAAATTTGTTCGGCTGTGAAGCCTTTAATATCTATTGCAGAAGATCTACAATTCCCTGAACAAGCACCACACCCTTTACAGAGGGCTTCATTGATTTTAGCTACAGTTCCAAACCATCGATCTTCTACTAACTCAATAGCTCCATAAGCACAATTTTCAACACACATACCACATCCTATACATCTTTCAGGTCTGACAACACCAAAAAAGGGTTCTACCTCAACTTCACCTTTAGCCATTAACACCGCAGCACTAGACGCTGCACCTTTAGCTTGGGCTACAGCATCTGGAATGTCTTTTGGGCCTTGAGCAACTCCCGCAATAAAAATACCATCAGTTAGAGTATCAACAGGTCTTAATTTAGGATGTGCTTCTAAAAAGAATCCATCTCCTGACCTTTGAATTCTTAATAGAGATGTTATTATATCTGCATCTGCTCTTGGTTCTAAACCACAAGATAATATAAATAAATCAACTTTTAATTCGACTGGTTGCTGGAGTAATGTGTCTTCAGATCTTATAATAATATTATGATCTTGATCCTCACTAACCTCTGCAATTCTCCCTCTCACATAACTAATTCCATAATTACGACCAGCCGATTCATAAAATTCTTCATATCCTTTTCCAAAAGCTCGAATATCCATGTAAAAAATATATACGTCAGCATCAGGATGTTTTTCTTTATATTGTCTTGCTTGTTTTGTTGCATACATACAACAAACTCGAGAGCAATATTGATTCCCGCCTTCTCTAAAATTCCTACTTCCGACACATTGCAGGAAAGCGATGCTGTGTGGTTCTTTTAAGTCAGAAGGTCTTACTGGTTTTCCTGTAACTGGTCCAAAAGAACTTAATAAACGTTCCATTTGAA
>JAEOTV010000163.1 GCA_016839635.1 Promethearchaeota archaeon
AAGGAGGATGAGTAAGTTTGAAAAATGAAAATATACAAATTGTGAATTCTATGTTTAAAAATCCTTTAAGTTTTCTTAAATTAGATACTCCTCAGACTTATAAAAACATGACAGTAATTCCTATTATTTTACAAGACGACAAATTTATTGATTTCATTAGTATTAAAGAAGCAGAAGAGTTAGAATTAATTGAGATTATTGAAACAGATGCTGTTAGTCAACTGGAAGTTATAAACAAAAGTGATAAGCAGATCTTAATCCCATTCGGGATGACAGTTCATGGTGGAAAACAAGATAGAACAATTTGGGAGCCCATATTACTACCTGTAGGAGGAAAACAAAGTATTGTTAGTCATAATCCTGACCCTGTTAAACAAAAATATACAGTACCAGCTAAATGCGTAGAACAATCAAGATGGAATTACACAAAAGGACGTGGATTTAAAACCTCAAATACTAGACTGCATCCTAATGTTGCTTATGAAGCTATTTCAGCAGCAGGTCAAGGAGGTGTATGGAACGAGATCCAATCTCATAGAGCTGAGATGAACTATTCTCTTGGGGTGGCTCCTACTCAGAGTTATCTCGAAATGACAAAAGAATCTGAAAAGGAGACTGAAGACTTCGTGAAGCAATTCAAAAACCTAGAACATCAATGTGGAATCGCAGTATTTATTAACGGTGAATTTATAGGGATTGAATTTTATGCAAACTCTGAAGTATGGAATACTATGAGTAATGATATACTCAAAGCATTTTCTATTGAAGCCTTAAGATTCAAAGATAAAACTCAACATAAAGTAACTGAATATCATGAAGAATTTATAAAAATTTTAGGCAAATTAAGTTTTAATTATTCTGCTAGAGAGGGGATTGCTCTTGGTAATATAGTTGAATTTAATTCTGATGATAATAAATGGCGAGGGATTACTCTTGTTCATGAAAATAGCCTAGTACAGTTTTACTTGGTCTCAAAACGAGGAGGTTATCAAGAGAAGCCTCATTCAAATATAGAATTTCAAACAGTTATTAATCAACGATATGAAATCTAGTCTGAATATTTAATTTAACATTTTTTTTTATTATTTAAGGAAATTTTAAACTTAAACTTTTTCGAAAAACTTAGAAAAGAATAAAAAAAAGTAAATAAAATTTAAGAATTAATAGTTTTTTCGGCTTTTTCTTCAGTTTCTTCAGATTTGTCTTTTTTTGAATTAATCTCGTCGATAAATTTTGCATAATATTCATTTAAAAAGTCGAATATCAGTGAATTTTTGTCTTTTCCTAATCCAATCATTAAATAATCATTCAATTTAACTTTCTTTTTGGTTTTTGTTCTATATCTTATAATAGGTAAAATTACTGATAACGTAAACAAGCTAATACTTAGAAAAATTGAAAAGGTTAAAAAATATAAGATTGGACTTATAATTAATCCAAGTAGAGAAGAGATCAAGATTAATTTACCGCTTTTACTAGAAAAACCTGTTTTTATGTTGATGTTTTTGGTACAATCATCACAAATTGGTAAATTTATAATGTAATCCTCTTTATAATCCTTAGTAGCTTCATAAGCTCCAAAAATAGTCCTACGATATCTATTTTCTGTATCACTGCCACAAATAATACAAATTTTCGGAAAAAGGATATCTCTAGCAACTTGGAATTCGAGAGTACTACTTCTAATTCCTTGATCCTTAGGGTTTTTTGCTGTATTTCCGTAAGACATTTATAATACCCTCCCGCAATTATAGCAGTATTTAGCTGTATATTTATTTAAACTTCCACATACACTACAAGTCTTCTGAGATGTAGGTTCATTTTGTGAACCAGAACTTGGACCAGAACTTGACGCGCCAATACCACGATTTAATGAATCAAGAAGTAATTTTTTTATTCGACTATTCATGGGCTCGGGTACACCTAACATTAATGCACTAATCATAAAATCAAACCCTTTCTTAAAATCTCCTCTATTAATATAATCAAATGCCATATTAGCAATCATCAAGGCTTTTTTTCCCTCTGCAGAATAACTTGATTTTGCCGGAGGCATCCCATATAAAATGGAATCCCTTATTCTCTTGATATCCATTTGGCCTATTGGTGTACTGGGTCTAGTTTGGGTGGTATAAATTGGTTTAGATGGGGTGTAACGAGGTTTGTATCCATATGATGAGACTTTTGGTTTTGGTTTGGCCGTTTTCTTTACGTTAAGAATATTAAAAGCCTCTTGATCCCTCTTGATTGGAAATTTCCCTTTTGATCTTTTTTCTTCTTTCTTACTTTTTCCTTTAATGACTTGAGTGTAAACAGCATAAGACCCTGTACATGCAATTACTATACCACCTGCGATGTTTAAAAACACTGTTGTTAAAGATATTCTTGGATCTAAAGGATCAGTACCCCAAGCTACTTCAAGCCCATCTGAATATCCATCTCCATCAGTATCGAATTCTGTAGGAAGAGTTCTATATATACTCACTTCTATTCCATCTTTTAATCCATCTTTATCGGTATCTGGATCAATTGGATTTGTTTGAAGAATAAATTCATTAATATTGTCTAATCCATCATTGTCTTCATCCGAGTAGGCATCATTTGCCATGATATTTAAACCATATGTATATTCCCAGTTATCTGGCATAAAATCATGATCAGAATCTTGATCATTGGCATAGCAACCTAACTGACATTCTAGGAGATTACTCAATCCATCACTATCATAGTCTAAGTTGGCATCATCCACAAATAGGTTTAAATCATTATCATATTCATATCCATCAGGCATATGATCGTCATCAGAATCTGAATCATTTGCATATGATCCTATTTGGAACTCTAATAGATTAATTAATCCATCGCCATCATAATCAAAGCTTGAATCATCAATAAGTGGATCTAAATTATTATTAATTTCATAACCATCTTCAATACCATCCCCCTCCGTATCTGGATTTGTAGCATTTGTTAGGTATATTATTATCTCTTCATAATCGGTTAATTGATCCGCATCTGTGTCTTCTAATATGGGGCTCGTATTAAACGAATTAACTTCTTCTCCATCAAATAGTCCATCATTATCTGTATCGTTGTCTTGAGGATTAGCAAGATTGTAAAATTCATCGAGATTAGTTAAAGCGTCCGAATCTGCATCATCAAGAGAATCATCACTTGTTAAATTTAGACTGTATGTGTATTCCCAACCATCAGGCATCAAATCACCATCAGAATCTGTATTATTTGGAAATGATCCAATCTGATATTCGATTAAATTACTAATTCCATCCATATCATCATCATCATTAGCGTCATTTGTTAAAGGATCCAATCCATATTGAACTTCATAACCATCTGGAAGGAAATCTGAATCCGTGTCACTATTATTTGCCATGGTTCCTATTAAAAATTCATCTATATTGCTTAATCCATCATTATCATAATCTAGAGACGTATCATCCACCAACGGGTCTAGTTCATTATTAACTTCATAACCATCATCCATACCATCCCCATCTGTATCTTGATCCAATGGATCTGTTGTAAAAATCCAAACCTCATCTCCATCAGATACACCATCATTATCGGTATCTGGATCCACAGCATCAGTCAAATAAATTAATAGCTCATCTCCATCTGACAACCCATCATTATCTGTATCATTCGAAGCGGGATTCATATTTGAATTAAACTCAAATCCATCAGAGAGTCCATCATTATCTGTATCATTTATCTCTGGATCTAAGCCCATCATTATTTCGAAAGCATCATCTAAAGAATCAGAGTCGGTATCCTCTGAATATGTTTCATTCAAGATAATAACTCTATTACCACTGATTTTCGCATAAATTCCATATCCTGTTAAACCTGAAAAACCATCTAATTGAAGATCTCCTGAATAACTTCCAAATCCTGTGTTTGAAGCGGGTGTAAAGGTTAGATCTGACACAGTATAATTCATACCCTGTGAATTGTTACACACTACAAGTTTTAATTCTTCGAGTAACCCAGTTCCATGCATGTTAAAAGAATATGATAATGAATTTCCAATTGGGACCAAAGATAGAGCCCCAAAAGCAGTACTTAAAACAGATTGTCCAGATATTCCATCATATTCTTGAGGATGGTGTGTATAACCTAATGATCCTGAATATGATACAGTATTTGAATATGCATAAGAATAACATTCTTCCATTGATCTAACACCATCTCCATTGGAATCAGTTGCTAAATTTATTGAGTCTAGAAAATAATTAGTAAAAACACCATGTTGTAAAGTAGGGTCCTCTAAGCTAAATTCTTCATCGTCACAGGCAGTCATAATATATCTACCAACATCTTGAACTTCAGGAATAATTCCTCCCGAATGACAGGAATCAGTTATTATATATTTTTCTGCAGCATTCATTGCATCCAATCTTGTATTAATAAGACTATCTAGATAGTAATTACTTGGTGTGGAAGGTATTGAATCATAGGAACATAAGTAATGAGTACCATCATAAGTCATTACTTCATACCTATCTATACTGAATCCCCACTCGGTAATAGAATAATCAGAAATTAATCTAATGTATATTCTATTATCACTAAGTAGAGGGATCCAACCTGACCAAAAACCAGTACTATATCCTGAATAACCTTCATAAACATAATCATAGACTATATCAGAATCTCCTAAGTATACCCAATCATAGTCATACTCAGTGTCAAAATGATCAAAATATACTCTTATGTAGGCAGCATTAGGATGATAAATACTCCAAGTATTATCATAGTAATTAGGATAAGGATGGGGAGAATCAATTGAATAAAAGTGTATACCATCATTAACAACATCAGCACCCCCATGTCCAGAATAGTAAAAGAAAAATATATCATCTTGGGTTATTTGTGCAGTAATATCATTAAAAGCTGAATTAATCTCCGCTTTTGTAGCTGTTGAATCTTGTAGATATATGATGTTTTCTGGTTTAAAATTGTACTCATTTATCAACATAGAATATATATCTTGAGCATCATCATCACAATAAGACAGATCACTTGTAGAACCAGGATAATCAGAAATTCCAATCACAATAGCATAAGCATTTTTTGGTGGTAATGGAGCTGAAGTCTCAAGATTCTTATATGGTTGTTCAACAATTTTATCATCGCGCTCTACAGGTCCATTTGTTCTAAAATTGCTTAAATTCAAGTTATAAATATTTGTTGAAAAAATGTAAACCCCCAAACAAAATAAAACAAATATAATCAGACTTTTTTTATATTTCATAATGTTTTTTCCTCAATTTTTGAAATTCCTTTTTTTTGGATTTTTGGATTTTAAGAATTAATGTCAAGTATTAATAGGTTTTTTATTTTATATAAAACCTTTGATTGAATATTTCAGATAGACACAACTCGAGTCTTTTAAACTATTAATAATCTCATGGACTATTCTTTTAAGTTTATTTCTTTAATATTTCTGTTTAACGGAGGAACTTTCTTATCACAATTTTTAGGATTTTATACCAATATATGTTTTTGTTGTCAAAATATTGTTTGTCGTTATAATAGAACAAAATCATAGAAATTCTAAAAACTATAAAAATATTGAATTTTTTATTAATGTGCGGGATAGCAAATAAGAACTAATTAATAGAAATGTTTTTAAAAACGTCCTTTCAATTCAGTATTAAGAATATTGGTTTATAAGATTTAAATGGTATATTTTCAGATTAGTCCTGTTGGATTTGATTGCGGAACGGATAAAAATAATTGTGAGAGATATCCAGATTTCTGTAAGGAGTGCGTTAAAGCTCAACTTGAAAAATATGGATTAAATCTTAATCATAACTTGAAATTTACGATTATTGATTCTGAAGAAAAACGTATTCAAATGTTTCAAGATCTAATCTGGCAGAAATTTTTAGATGTTTTAAACATAAAACACATTTTATTAATGGCAAAAGAATCTGGATTAGCATTAGTTGATTATCCTATTTCAGGAGCGGGGGTAAATACTGGATTAATAACAGGGTTTATTCAAGCAAATATAACATTCTCAGAATCGAGTAATTCTTCAAATAATAATGGAAATAATGGAGCAAGTTATCAATTCTATGAGTTTCAATATGAGACATTTAATATTTTGCTTAAAAATGGCCAATTTATACGAATTTGTTTAGTTTTAGATCATAAAGCTTCTGATAGCTTGAAAACTCTTGTAACTGAATTTTTAAGCGATTATGAGAGTATCTTTCTTGATAAAATTGGAGAACATGTAAGAAAAGGGAAGATGCATTTCGAAGAGACTCTTGATTTCATCATAGACACTTTTAATGTTAGACTAGTTTTTCCCATGGTTCTAACCCACACATTATTACCAGATGAATTAGGTTTAATTCAAAAAAATCCTATTCAAAAAGCAATAATGGATTTTGCAAAGGCATTATTAGATTCAAAAGCATTCTTTTTTATTATCAACTTAATTGATGAAGTTCAAAAAATAGTTCACATCGACGCAAATAAGATACTTTATGAGGTTTACAAACTTATAGAAAAAAATATAATTATCCCAACTACAATTGAAACTGCTGAAGACACAATTAGTAATTTCCAAGAATCAAGAGCAGTAAGAGTAGCTAGTAACGAATTAATCTCATCAATAATTACAAATAATGATGCTATAAATGACTTGAAAGAAAGAGCAAAACATATGAATGAAGAAGAAGTTAGATCATCTATAACTTCTTATATTCGAAAAGCTGAAACTGCCGAAAAAGGCTTAGCTTATAAAGAAGCACAAAAAGAATATGAGATGGCTCTTTATTTAGCCTCAGGTTTTGATTATAAAGAGGAAGTAGGGAAAATTTCGTTCATGATTCTAGAACTTGATAAAAAGATTAAAGAACTGGAACTAGAATATGCCTTAAAAGTAGGAGAAAAAGCTGAGAAAAAAAAGGATTACATCAAAGCTATTAATTATTATCAACAAGGATTAAAAATTCTAAACGATGTTCAAGACCTTAATGGTAATGAATCTCAAATGAGAAAATTAAAGAAAAAGATTACAAACCTCCAAAAGCATTTATAAATTCCACCCTTCATTGAATGCTTTTAAATTTAGTTCTAAAATCGTTCCTGAAAAATTATATCTTATGGACTCTTCAAGAATTTCCTTATTTAAAGGTAGGAATTTTGTAATGTAACCTATTATAACACTATTCATAGTTTTCTGATTTCCTGTTTGCTTTTCTGCTATTTTCATAGCAGGGATGAAATAAATATTATCTGAACTCTCATATAAAATATTTAATAAATCTTGGATGGAAGGGTATTCTATACCAAGAATGGGTTTTTCATAAGTAGATATTATTAGTAGAGTGCTTTTATCTGGTTTAGCAAATTTTAATACATTAAAAATGGTACTCTCTTCCAATGAAATTATCATATCCGCAGTTCCAACCATTGGTATTGGAGCATTTAATTTATTGCCAAATCGAAGGAAGCAAGTCACATTACCACCTCTTTGGCTAAGACCATGAGTCTCAGAAGTTATTACTTCATACCCATTAATCATTAAGGCATTTCCTAGAATCTGCAATAATTTTATTAAACCTTGTCCACCTAAGCCACTAATCACTATAGTATAGGTATCTAAACTCATTCTAACACCTCTTTATTAATGGCATTATTGGGGCAAATTTCTTCACATACACCACAACCCAAGCAGAGATTTGAATCGATAAATGCACAGTCTTCCCTTTCATAGATTGCAGGGCATAAGAATTGGGAATAGCATATACCGCAGTTATTGCATAATTCGCTATCAACGGATCTTATTGCTGGTGCTTGTCTTTTAATTATTTTTTGAATACATTCGTCTTTAATAACAATTACATTTAAATTTCTATTTTCTAATACATCCATTCCTATTTGATAAATTAAGTCTTTTAGTTTAGTATAATAATCTTTATGATTCTTTTCATAATGCTTAATTACATTAACATGAGCCCCAGTACCTTCTAATAATTCTTCCAAAATTATATTCTTTTTATAACACCCCTCATTATAATAACGAGTATCACTCCCTGGATGGGGTTGTTGCCCGGTCATTCCGATCCATCCATTATCTAATATTAATACTAAAATTGGTGATTTATTATATATTCCATTCAAAAGTGCGGGAATACCAGAGTGATAAAAAGTACCATCTCCAATAATCGCAACATTAAGGCTTTCGCTTGTTTGGGAAACTCCTTGAGCTAAAGCGATACTTGAACCCATACAATACTTAATATTAGCAAAATTAAAAGGTGGAAGCGCAAGTAACGTATAACAACCAATATCTTGGTAAAAATAGACATTTTTTCCAGTTCTAGATTTTATCTTTTTAATAGCTTTTTGTAATGCATATCCAGTTGTTCTATGGGGGCATCCCGCGCACAGAATAGGTTTTCTGGACATTATGTCATATTTTTTCTCATCAATATTCCTTAAATCTATTTTTGGTTCTAAATTAGTAATTTTCATTAAAGCTAATGCAACTTTAGTTGGATTTAATTCTCCTACAAATGAAAATAATAATTCTTCTTTTGAATAAGAAAAAGGGTCTTTTCCATGAATTTTCACTGTAAGACCGTTTTTTTGAGCTATAGCAAGAATCTGAGTTTGAAGATAAGCATCATTCTCTTCAACAATAAGAATTTTTTTATTTTGTTTAATGAATTTCACAATTAATTTCTCTGGAAGTGGGTTTATGAAACCGAGTTTAAGAATCGGTGCCTTCAATTCGAGAATGTTTAAAGCCTCATTTACGTAACTGTATGATACCCCGCTTGTTATAATTCCTAACTCAAATTCATTTTTTATTTTCCCCTTTTCAATTCTGTTTAAGGAAGAATTCTCGGACAATTCTAGTGCTCTATTCATTCGATCATAAATATGATTTTTCTTCATCTCCAGAAAATAAATTCTGGAGGCGACATTTACCTCCTTAGACAAATCAAATTCAATTTTAATTTCCGATTGTTTTATTTCTCCAATACTAACGTTGCTTCTAGCATGAGAAACCATCGTTACAGTCCTTAGAATTACTGGTAATTTTAATTCTCTCGATATTCTAAATGCTTCTTTAGTAAATTCTAAACATTCCTGAGGATTACTCGGCTCCAATGCGGGTATTTTAAATATCTTTAAATAATTACGAGAATCCATTTCAACAGCACTTGAATGCTGTTGTGGGTCATCAGCAACTAAAATAACCATTGCTGAATTTTTATTATTTGGGCATGTAGTAGCAAGAGCAAATAAAGGATCTGAAGCAACATTTAACCCTACATTTTTCATACCGACCATAGACGTGGCACCTCTAGCATATGCAGCACCTGCAACTTCCATTGCTACTTTTTCGTTAATACTGCTCTCCACCCATCTTATTCCTGTTTTCTTAAAGATTTCCATGAATATCTCTCCAACTTCAGAGCTCGGAGTTCCTGGATAATAAGTATATACATCAATCCCACTTTCTAATGCACCACGTACAATTGCTTCATTACCGAGAAAAAACTTTTTTTCACCAACGCTCCCTTTGTAAATTTTATTAACCATATCTTCCATATGAAATTTAATTCATCATTAAAAATAATTAAAATCTATTTTTAATTCAAATAAATGTGGATTTATTAACTTTTTTCATAACTTATGGGATATTATTTATAGGTGAATTAGGTGATAAGACTCAATTAATTGTGTTTAATCTTGCTTTGGAATTTGAAAAATTCTATAAAGTAGGAATTGGAGTCACTGTTGGGTTCGCTATCTTGGTTACTATTGGAGTCTTTTTTGGCGCTGTTATAACTAGATTTATTCCACTTTTTGTAATTTCAATCGCTTCTGGAATTGTTTTTATTATAATAGGTCTCTTCGAAGCACGGCATCTTAAAAAAATGTATCTAGAGAGAAAAAAAAATATAAATGGTATAAAAAATGATATTGATGTTGGATTAAAAACTGAAGAGCCAGAGAAAGTCCGTTCAAAATTACGTAAGTTAAAAAATAATCCATATCTAGCAGGGTTTATATATATTTTTATAATGGAATTAGGAGATAAAACACAAATATTAACAATTACTCTTTCTTCAATTTATGCATTTCCCATCGAAGTATGGCTGGGCGCATTTTTAGCTTTAGTTTCAGTAGCATGGATAGGAATCCTTTTTGGTGCTTTTATTGCGCGTAAAGTATCAAAATTCTATCTGAAGTTAATTTCTACATCTATATTTATTTTTGTTGGAATATTAATCTTAATAACCTCTATCTAATCTAATGAGATGATGACATTTTATGAAATCATTAGTTGTTTTTTATTCAAGAACAGGTACAACTAAAAAAATTGCTGAATATATTTCTAGCGGTTTGAATTGCGAATATGAAGAGATTATAGATACTAAGAAAAGAACTGGTTTTATTATAGGTTTTCTCAAGAGTGGATATGCTGCAGTAAGAGAGAAACTTACCGTTATAGAAGGATTTCAAAAAAATCCAGAAATGTATGATCTAATTATCCTCGGAACTCCAATTTGGGCAAGTAGGATGACTCCCGCAATAAGAACATATATCACGGAAAATAAACGAAAATTTAAGAGCGTTGCATTTTTTTGCACAGAAGGAGGAAATAAAGGTTTCAAAGCCTTTGAAAGTATGAGAATTTTATGCGAGAAAAAACCCTTATCCACTTTAGAAATTAATCAAAAAGAAATTAAAAATGGTACATATACAGATAAAATTTATTCCTTTATCCAGAATATAGAAAAAAGCAACTAAGTTTTATAAATTATCTAATAATTCAATCCTGATAATAATTTTTCTTTAGATTATAAAAAAATAAAAAAAAGTAAGATGGATAATATATAATAATTTATTTATCCATAATTGTATATTTCAAAATTCTTAACATTTTAATTGTACTACTTCCATAAAGAATTAATTATGAATAGTTTTGAAAGAATATGGACTGCATTAAATCTTGAAGAACCTGACAGAATTCCAACACATACTATCAATATTGATGGAAATGTTGCAGATAAAATTTTAGGAAAACCAGAAAAAACCGCTTTTGATATTTTTGATGAGATGGAAAAAAACTATCCTGATGAATGGGTTGAGAAAATTAATCAAATCCTTGATGATATTGAAATTACTGTTTTTGCTAAAGCCGTTCGAGCGGGTTATGAATTAGGTTTTGATGGAGTTGGTATCCAATATATTCCTTTTATCCTCGAAAGTCAGACTGAGATGACAGATATATTTGGGAAGAGGCATAAAGTTAGAAATATTGATGGAAATCCATATCCAGATTATTATGGTGGATATATTAAGAATAGAGCAGATTGGGAAGCATATCCTAAACCTGATTTTAAAGAGGAATATAGAAGAGCTAAGAAGTTTTACAAAGGAGTTTTAAGAAAATGCCGTGATATTAGGGATGAGATCTGTATTTTTACTCAAAACGCTCTTACATCAGTCTTTCCCCCTGTCTGGCAAGGAATGGGGATGGCTTATTTTGCCCGTGCTTTAAAAAACGATCCTAAACTGATTGAAGAACGTTTCCGCTTTTGTACTGATTTTACATTAACAGTTTTCAAAGCCTATCATGACTGTGGCGCTAAGATATTTCTTGAGGGTGGAGATATTGCTCATAAAGGAGGTCCAATGATAAATCCAAAATACTTCGATAAGTATCTCCTTCCATGTTATCAAGAAGTATCAGAACAAATACATAACTGGGGTGGTAAATATATCTTACATACCGATGGCGATATAACATCACTTTTAGATTTTATTGTAGAGTCGGGCTTCGACGGACTTCAATGTATTGAACCCCCTTTCGTTGATCCTTATCTTGTAAAAAAGAATGTTGGTGATAAACTCTGCTTATCAGGAAATATCGATACACGACACATTTTAGTCAAGGCTACAAAAGAAGAAGTAGTACAATCGGTTAAAAATGCAATTAAAGCAATGGGATATGGAGGAGGATTTATGATATCTCCTGCTAATTTTCACCCTACTATATCCCCCGAGCGATTAAAATGGATGATTGATGCAGCAAATTCTTTTGGAGTATATCCTTTAAAGGTTCTTTAGAGGTTAGTAGAATTATTATTTCACAATTTACTTAACATATTAAATAAAAAAGCATAATAATTTGTGAAAAACAAATGGCTAGACCTAAAATAGTTTTACCGGAAAATGGATTATCTGAAGTAGATATCCTAAAAGAAATGGAAGAAACTCGTAAAGATGATATAAATTGGAGAGATGGAAAAGTATGGAGTTTAGTTTATCATGCCACAGATGAACATACTGAAATGCTTAAAAAAGCATATACAATGTTTTTCTCTAAGAATGCATTAAGTCCAATAGCCTTTCCAAGCTTAAAGAAATTCGAAATAGAAGTTATTTCTATGGCTGTTGACCTTTTTAATGGAGATAAAAGATGTTGTGGAAGTATGACTTCAGGAGGAACCGAAAGTATTTTAATGGCTGTAAAAACGTATAGAGATTGGGCAGAAGATAACTTTCCAAACATAAAAGTGCCAGAAATGGTTTTACCTAGCTCCGCACATCCAGCATTTGAAAAAGCTGCAGATTATTTTAAAGTAAAATCGGTAAGAGTTCCAGTAGATAAAAAAACTCATAGAGCAGATATTAAAGCTATGGAAAATGCTATAACTGATAACACTATTATGGTGGTTGGTTCAGCTTGTGATTTCCCTAGAGGAGTGGTAGATCCCATATCTGAATTGGGAATTATTGCTCAAAGTCGCGGTATTGGTTTGCATGTTGATGCGTGTCTTGGAGGATTTATGTTACCTTTTGTTAAGAAACTTGGTTATGAGGTTCCTGATTTTGATTTTTCTGTATCTGGTGTGACATCTATAAGCGCTGACGTTCATAAGTACGGTTATGGAGCAAAAGGAGCCTCCACTATTCTATATCGGAAAGAAAGAATTTGGAAACATCAATTTTCTGTCTATACAGATTGGTCTGGGGGTATCTATATTTCACCATCTATGAGAGGAACCCGCCCCGGAGGAGCAATTGCAGCTGCTTGGGCTGCTATGAGACATTTAGGGATGGATGGTTATTTGAGTTTGGCAAAAACTGTTATGGATGCTTCAAGGAAATTAATTGAGGGAATTAACAAGATACCAGAACTATATATTATTGGAGATCCAGTAATGAGCGTCTTTTCTTTTACTTCTGATAAAATTGATATATATCACTTGGGAGATCTTTTAGATAAGAAAGGTTGGCATTTAGACCGAATTCAATTCCCAAATGCTTTGCATATGATGGTTAATCCACATCATGCTGAAATAGTTGACACCTTCTTGAAAGATCTCAAAGAAACAGTCAATGAAGTTATCAAGAATCCAGGAACATCTTCTGACGGAGATGCTGCGATATATGGTATGGTAGCTAGTTTACCTGATCGTAATAAAGCTAAAGAATATATCACTAATTTCTTGAAAAGCCAATATAAAATTAAATAAAAAAAAAAAATTATTTTTTAATATTTCCTCCACTTTTAGGTGTAGGTTTTGTTTCTATGCTTTTTCCTGATCCTTTCTCAAATTGAGGTCTTAATAATATCATGACACCACTCCCTATTGCTCCACCTAAAGCGCCAAATAGAATGCCTAATAATAATATCAAGATGAAAATTATCGAACCATAACCTAATCCACCAAAGATTAATCCAGCAAATTGATCTAAATTTGTATAGGCATTGTTTGTACTCATTTTATAAATCATGTAGAAAAGCCATACTATTGAAACTCCAAGAACACCACAATATATACCACGTCGCATAGTTTTATTGAGTAAACCTCCCACTATACCTGGAATGATGATCAATTGCCAGATTGGAATGTATGTTAAAAGAAAAGTAATAATTGCGGTTATTATGAACGAAATTAGAAAGTTTCGATTTTCGGGACTTATATTTATCTTTATCTCTTTAAGTTTCATTCTATTCACCTCGAAATCTCCTTTTGAATTCATTAAATTTCGACTTAATTAACTCTCTTTTGTACCAACCAGCTACAACAACAACAGTACCTACTGAGAATCCTACGATTAGGGATGTTGTCAAAATAATTATAAAAGAAGGGTCTGCTGTAGCAAAAAACCTAATTTGAGATTCAATATGACTCTGTGGAAAATCTTCTGCAGTACCGTAGAAATATTGTTTATGATATTTCCCATCTAGGAATAACTCTAATTGGTCTGAATAATGTTTAGAATGCGCAATAGCTCTTTGACCTGATGGAATTACGCTGAATGAATTCTCTAAGTCACTTAGATCAACTATCATTCTTTCAGAAGCACCTGATCGGGCATATCCGACTCCTCCTCTTATATTTACGCCTGAGGGAGTGACTGTGTAGCCTTCACCATCTCCTTCAAATGGACCTTCATCAAAAACATCTAATCCTGCTATGTGAGGATAAAGATATTTATGTATATCTCCCCATCTCCATCTACTAACCTCATCAGTACCATAGAAACTTAAAAGAGAGTCAATAGTGGAATTTAGAGCTCTAATCATTATATGGGTTCTATTCTCAATGTCAACTGTATTGATGTCATCGAACCAATCTGACTCTGGATCATCTCGAGTTAATTTTTCTAATACATTCAATGGTGGTTGCATCGGTGCTCCAGCAGCTTGTATTTCATCATTAAAGGTATAATCCATATAATAATCTCTCCATTTACGATAAATAGTCGGTGCTGCTAAATCTTTACCCATATCATAATCCCAATTTTTTAATTCAGTTAGGATATCTAGTACAATAGCAGTTTTTTGAGAAGGGGGTAATGTTTCTGTTGTATTAATAAGATACGGTATGAATGCTCTTGCAGGAGTTGATTTAACATCATTTTGAATTTCTTTCATCTTTTCTATGCCAATAGTCCCATCTGGGGCATTTTCAATTAATTCGTTTATCCGTCTTGCTCGATAACCTGTAGCATAACTGTTTTGAAGAGCATATTTGGTGTAATTAGGACCTACAGCTATTTGGTTTGCAGATACCAAATAATGCTGAGATGGATTTTCTGTGTTGGGCAATTCATCAAAAGGAATATACCCAATCCACTCTCCTTCTCCCTTTGTTCCATTATAAGGTAATGTGCCATTACCAAAATGCCAAGGTTCAATAAGAGTATCATCCCTTATAGGTACTAAACCCGTAGGTCTTATCGCAATATTTCCATCAATATCTGCATAAACATGATTTTGAGCAGGACAATGAAAGTATGTAGAGGATTGATTAAAATCTGCTCTATTTTCAGCATGATTGTATCCGTATAAGGCTAAAAATTCATAAGTTATATTATTTCCTGTCCATTTAGGAGCCAATACAATGTTCCCTGCATCTAAAGAATCAGGAACGGCTCCACCAAGAAAATCGTTAAGAATAGGACCATGTACTGTATCTTTAACCGCAAATGTTTCAGTTCCTCCATCCTTTACTCTGATATTATATGTTCTTTTAGTGTACTCTTTTGTTATTCCATTATGAATATAATGATCAGAATCTACTTCTTCATAGTAGAACCAATCCATAACATCATACCCTGTATTGGTAAATCCCCAAGCCACATGCTCATTATGTCCCACCACTACAACATTTCCCCCTGCGAGAGTAAATCCATATACATTTAAACCTGTACTTTCAGCAACTAGATGTGCCTCATACCATATCCCAGGCATATTCCAAGCTAAATGCATATCATTACATAAAATTGGTTTTCCAGTACTACTTTTTACACCATCAACAACCCAATTATTAGAGCCTATCGCATTTTCTTCTCTAAGATCCATTAATGCTTTTTCTGATGGGAGTGATTCAACATTTTTTAGGAAACTAGAAATAGTTTGAATAACTTTTGAGCTGACTTTTAATGGACCACCATCGAAAGAGAGTTCTGAGCTATCATTGAAATCACCATAATTTGGACATATTGGAATCTGACCATATGTTGTCATAGACATTATTTCGTTATAATCCGCAGAACCCAAAGCTTCTAAACTCTGTAATCTATATAAATCGTCATACCCCCATGTAAGCATTTTACTCATATATTTAATAAAACATAAAGTGTCTAAGGCAGTCCATTTTACAGGCTTAAATCCTAGTATTGCATATTCTATAGGTAATTCATTTGGATGTGAACAAATGTAGTAATTTACTCCATCAGCATAAGAATTTATAAGATCTATAATATCTGATTTTCCATCCAGTTTCATTTGAATAAGATCATACAGACTTTTATTTGCCCAATATTCCATTCCCATAGCTAGATTATATTTATCTTCATTTATCGCCATGTCTCCTACTACTTCAGAAAGTTTACCTCTTACATTGCGCCGGGCTAAATCCATTTGAAATAATCTATCTTGAGCATGGACATAACCTAAAGTAAAACTTAGATCCTCTTCATTTGATGCGTAAATATGTGGAATCCCCCATTCATCACGATAAATAGTAACAGAACTATTTAACTCAGGAATATAAAGTATTTCATGCTCCGGTACTTCACCTGGAACATTCCATACGCCACTACCTGGAAATAAAATATCTCCAAGAGGAGCTATTATACTTATTAGTGGAATTGAAAAGATTGTCATGAATATTGCTGCCATAACCATTACAGTTGCTAACTTAACTGTATTCTTTTTATCCGGAATTCGCATTATGAATACTCTAAATTTAATTTTTTTTTAAATTATCATTTTAATATATTTCTAATTCTATTTAACTATTATAAAAAAGGATAATTCATTGGTATCAATGGCTTTCTAAAACCTAACTAGTTTTATATTTTAACTCTCAATCGTATAAAATAAATATTCTTATTACAATTAATTCAATAGCGACATTGCTATTAATAGAATATCTTTTATTGAAAACGGAAAACTAATTTTAAATAAAATTTTAGATGAAAAGATGTATTAATCTATTCCATGTTTCCCTGCATAAAAAACAGTATTAAATCCAAAATATCATGATAATCTTAAAAATTCTTTTAAATGTTCCCTTTTAAATCAATATAGTAATAAAAATAGGTAATAAAGAGTTTTTATTCTTCTTCAGATTCTTTCTCGCTTATTTTATCTTCACTATCTTGAATTTCTTCTGGTTTTTGTTCTGGAAGAGATTCATAGACCCGTTCTGGTTCAGGTTTATATACTGCTTCAGATTCAGGTTCAGGCTCATATTCTGGTTCTGGTTCAGATTCATACACTGGTTCTGGTTCTGGTTCAGATTCATACACTGGTTCTGGTTCTGGTTCTGGTTCAGGCTCATACACTGGTTCTGGTTCGGGTTCTGGTTCAGGCTCATATACTGGTTCTGGTTCATATTCTGGTTCAGGCTCATATTCTGGTTCTG
>JAEOTV010000164.1 GCA_016839635.1 Promethearchaeota archaeon
AAATCATATAAATTTTTTCTGCCGTTTATCTTTTCTCCTGTAGGTAAAGTATAAAAATGACCTCTCTTCTCTATGAACTCATTATTAATTCCAAAATCCATAACGTCTAACTCTCTAGAAAAGCCTTTTCCTAAGATAACATCCATTGTAAAATTAAATCCCTTATGCACACTAAGATTTTTTCCTTTCTCTATTACAAAACTAACTGGGTGTGCTTTTTCTCCACTGTTAAGTTCATATTGTTTAGATGCAGAAGAGAGGTCATACAAATTAATACGATACTTAAACCAGTGTTTCATACCCCGTCCCCCAGGGGTAGTTGTGCCACCAAATTGACTTTTCAAATTCTCCCTTAACTGGTTATTAAGAATAACCGTAGAGCCATATTTCTTCAATGGAATAGCTGTTAATCTTAGAAATCTGTTAAAGATTTTTGGAACATCACCCATAGTAGCTTTTGTAATACCTTGTTTAACTTCATGTTCTGTAGTAAATCCTGCGATTGAATCTATAGCTACTAATGAGACAATCCCTTTTTTATTATTCTCTATAACAAAATTATGAGCATATACTAATACTTCTTCAGATAAATTCTCCTGTAAAAATTCTGTAATTTCTGGATTACCGCCACAAACTTCAAAATAATCCTTAGTAATATTTCCTTCTGTATCTATATATAAATATTTTACATCTGGATTATTCTTTTGAACACTTCCAAACATCTGTTGTACCAATGTAGTTTTATAACTGGATTCTCTACCAGAGAATTCTAGTAAATAACCCCTTGGTATTCCTTTGAGGTAAAAATCTATGCTAGGAAATCCAGTATAAAAAGAACCGTAGTCTTTATATTCACTCAATAACATCAGTTAATGCTTTCTTTATTATATTAGTAATCATCGTACTTTCATTCTCTCCTCTACTTCAGTTAAAGAAAATGGTCTGTATTCTCCAAGAAGTGCGTTTGCGTTATCAATACCAACATCAAGCATTTTCTTTTTTCTAAAACTATCTCCTAGAAGGTGTATATGTCCATGTAGATGCCAAGAATTATAGTGACTTCTATTCCACGATTCCATAGGAAAATGGCATAGAGTAATTGGTACATCATGTGGAACAAAAGTATACAATGGTGGAAGATACTCTACAGCACCACTCCTAGTACTATATCCATCACTCTTTGTCCCGTATGTCCTAGAATTTAACCAATATTTATCATGATGTGTATTATCATCTAGAATCGCAATAGTTCCATTAAGAGTTGCAAAATAGTTTTGCGGATTCTTACCAAGATGAAAATCACCAAGATAATATACTATATCTTCTAGTTTAACTGTAGCATTCCATATATCTATAAGATTTTTATCCATTTCTTCTATAGAAGAAAACCTTCTATTACAATATCCTATAATATTTACATGTCCAAAATGATGGTCTGCACTAAAATATATCATTCTTCCTTTGATTCCTTTATATGTAACCACATAAATACTAACCAAAATACTATCAATTCTCCAAGAAATATTGCCATAAGTATCATCCCAAATCTCCTCCACCACTAAATTTAATACCAAAAGTAGTTAAGTCTATCTCTACTATCTTTTCATAATCAAAATTCCATTTATCCCTAAATAATTTATAAGCATGTTTTTCAGAACTCGCTGTTATAACTTCAACATATTCACCATAATTAGTCCACCATGTAGCAATAAACACTTTCATTCCTTTTTACTCCTTGTAGCTTCAGCTTGAAGAGCTATTCCTAAAAAGAATAAAAGTAAAACTGAAACAGTTCCTATAACTATAATTGATACAATATCACTATTACTCATATGGAATTCTTTCTAACCATTCAGACAACTGTTCGACAATCATTTTAACATTTTGTTTATAAAATCTAAGTTGAGTTTCAGTTTCTATTTCATTAACAGTTAAAATTACATACTCATTAAGAGTGGTATCCAACATAATAAAATAATTAGTTTCCGCATCTCCATATAAATTTACCTTATTCATATTTTCCTTTCATACCATTCAGTAAGTTGTTCAATAAGTTCTTTTACATCACTTCTACTAATTTTAGTAGTAATATTATTGTATTTAACAATAGTCACACAATGATTACACAATATAGTATCTACAGCTATTGGATTATTGCCATAATATCCAATCTTTCCTTTCTCACCTATAAAATTAGTCTTCTCCATCTTCTTCCTCAGTAGAATTTAACGCATCAATAACTAGAACACCTATTATTATGATAGCTGAACAAATATTTACAAGCCAACGCATATTTTATCTATTTTTGTTTTAAATAATTTTCTTGGCAATTTTCATCTTTACAAGTATCTAGAACAAGAATTGGTTTACCATTTTTAGTATCAATAAATGAATCTATAATATTCAAATCACCGTTTGGTGATAATACTACCGCATGGATATTACCATACTCTTCTCTTGTCTTGGATAATATGCCTCTTATATCTAATAATCTCATCTTACTTTATCCAACTATCTAATAAAACTCCTTCTGCTTTCATAGGTACTCTTTCCTTTACTACTATTGTACCAGCTTTTTCCATTGTGTCAAGTACCAATTTTGAAAGTTCTTCGGAGTGCTCTTTTTTAAGCTCTATTCCTACTTCATCATGAACAGTCAATACAATTCTTCCATTATCTCCTAACTCTTTATCTATGAGAATCATCGCATACTTTAATATATCTGCTGCATACCCCTGTATAACCATGTTAAAACCCTCTCGCTGTATTGCAGAAACCTTATACCTGTATGCCGGATCTCTCGAATCTGGTCTATGAAAATATCTAATTCTACCTAAAGGAGTTCTGCAAAATTCATTTATTAAAGTTTCTCTACCTATTTTATTCTTATAGGCATTAAGCACTGAGTAACCACCCCAAAAACCATTAACAATTCGTCTAGCTAAATCATAAGAGATACCATGCTTATTAGCTAAACTACCGGCAGAGCTTCCATATAAGCATTCAAAATTAGCAGTTTTCCCATGAGCACGCTGTTGTTTAGTAACTTCTTCTATAGGAATACGAAATACATTAGAAGCAGTTACGCTATGTAAGTCAGCATCTTCTTTTCTGTACTCATTTAATATCATAGCTTCTCCAGAAACCAGTCCAGCTAACCTCATCTCTATCTGAGAATAGTCTGCTGTAAAGAAATCGTATCCCTCACTAGCAATAAAGCAAGTTCTGAATTCTTTTATTGCCGGGATGTTCTGCATGTTAGGTTTGCTAGAAGAAAATCTTCCAGTTGCAGCACCTATTTGATTAAACTCTGAATGAATTTTTCCATCATCCTGTATTTTTTCCATTAGCTTGACTCCATAAGTTGACACCAATTTATTCGCTGCTCGATAACCTAATAAATGTCTTACAAATGGATGATTAATATGTTTAATAACTGGTTCACCAGTAGAATCAACTTTTAGTCTTAAGTTTTTAGTTTTTTCTGAGAGCTCGTGAAAAACTTCTTTTACTTGTTTAGGACTTCTAGGATTAAATTCTCTTCCAGCTATCTTAAATAATTCTTTTGCATGACGTTCTGCAATTTCTTCCTGCATTTCAATAACTGGATACAATCTATCTTCGGATAAAGTAATTCCATTATACTCCATCTTCATAACTACTGGAATTAATTTATTTTCTATCTGCATTATGGTAGAAAGTCCACCTTCTTCTATCTCCTCACTTTGAGAAGCATAAATATCTAAAAGAAGTAATGCATCTTGAGCTGCGTATTCTAACTGGTCTTGAGAAAAACTTCTTGTTGGTGTAAGAAAAGAAGTAGTTAAAGATTTATCTATCTCAATATTAAATCTCTCAGCAACAACATCTTTTAAACTTTTAATAAGTTTTCCCTTGCCTGGAGAAATTACAGCTTCCGCCAGCATAGTACAATGTATTTTATCTAACAAATAATTAAAATTTGAATATAACATGCCCAAATCAAATTTAGAATTATGGCTTACAAATATTTTATCTTTATTTTGGTCGAGTATTGAAATTAAATATTGCTTATTTAAAATTCTAGCATCAAAAATATATGTATTAATTCCATCAGATAACTGAAGTAATAAAATTTTATCCTTGCGTATATTTAATCCACTAGTTTCAATATCTAATCCTAATACATCACCTGTAAAGTTAATATTCTCTGTATATCTTGTTATATATTTATACATATCTTCTCTTATATATTATATATTGTATATTATACCACACTTATTTAATCTTGTCAAGAGCTACTTAAAAACTCAAAAATCCATACTATAATATCTATTGTCCAACCATTACCAAGCATCTTATATCTCTGAGTATTGGACATCATTCTATTTCCGTAAGGTACTAAAGTGTAATTATCTGGTACTGTTTGTAATCTTTCACATTCTAATGGTGTTAATTTTCTCCACATCAAATCTTCTGGATTATGTCTAACATCATTTGTATCTGTAAAACAAACCACGTTATCCTTTTGAACAGTAGTCAAGGCGTTAGTTTTACCATTATGTCTAACCTCTATGTATTGTTTAGTCTTACCGGCAGTTGAACCTTTGTGATCCTGTCTAACACCATCAACTAAATATCTACCACGCATAGCTCCACATAAAATCTTTGGTTCTCTATGTCCACCGCCCATAGTTGTTAAGGTTGGAGCTTTTCCTTCTGGATGATACACTCTTTTTACAACGTCATTACCTCTTATATCTGCATCACCAACATGACATAATCCATCTTTTGAAAAAACTAATTGTCTTCTATGCTTTTCAAAGTAAGATTTAAGGTTACCACCTTTAAAATAATTGGCATCAATACAATAACTTTTATCTTTGTCCACAAAACCATCTTCTAATATATCTTTAAGAAATATCTTTTTATCTTCTGGTGTTCCTGATATTGGAATGTTAGTCCAATACAATCTTTTTCTGTTTTGTGCTGAGACAAGTGAACTATTTAACTCTATAGGTTCTACTCCTAAACAATTACTTATAATATTTTTGTATTGTTTTTTCATCTTTACATTTTCTAGTAAGAAGTAGCGTGGAGAACATTCTTCAAGCAACCTTACATACTCAAAGAACAGGATGGAACGGGGGTCATTAAAATTGAGCTGTTTACCAGCGAATGAAAAGCCTTGACAGGGACTTCCACCTATAAGTAAGTCTATCTCAGGTAGAGTATCACCAGTTAGGTTAGCTATATCACCAAGTTGTTTGGTGTTTGGGTAGTTATGTTGTGTTACTGCAATAGCATATTTATCTATTTCACTAGCAAAGTAGTTGTCAACGTGAGTACCAGCACGGTCTAAGGCTATCTGACCGCAAGACATACCATCGAATAAACTTAATACATTCATATACACTCCTTTATGGTTATAGTATAGCACACATACTAGATTTTGTCAAGTACTTGACAAAATTTCTATTATATGTTATAATTTGAGTAATCCAGCTATATGCTGGAGGTGCAAGGCTAGGAAGCCTTGGGTAGAGAGTAGCTATGTAGCGAGATGCTATGATGTATCCGACGGGCGAAAGATAAATCGGTCTAAGTCCGTGTCTTTGAAATGTGATGGACATTTCCATAAGAGCTGACCGTTAGAACGTGCTCTTGTCAGGGAAGTACTGACCTACTCTCTATTTATAATCTTGAAGGAGAGTAAAATGAGGTTGTATGAGAAGCATCCAGACAACTACTGGATATGTGATAGGTGTGGAAGTTTGAATGTTGTTAGACATGTAAGATGCCATTATTGTAGAGAGCATCGATTTACAACAAGTTTAAAGGAAATTAAAAATGAGAAAACAAGTGGAATACAATAAAGTAAAGTGTGAGTTATGCGGACTTAGTTATTCTGGAGAAGATGCTAATTTAAAAGCTGAAGAATGCAGAGATGCACATGATGTAGTAGTAATTAGTTTGTGGGATTTTGAGCTACCAGGTTTGATTAATTATTTTAACACTCATGATAAGTCACTTCTACCAAAAGGTTTTACAAGAAAATTACGTAATCTACAGGGTAGAGTCTTAAGAGGTAAACAAAATGCCAACACCTAAAAAGGATGAGAAAAAAGGAGATTTTATAAGTAGATGTATGGAGTATGTCTCTAAAGAAGAGGATAAAAAGGATTGGACTAAGGAACATAAGTTAGGATATTGTTATGGAATCTGGAAAGACCATGCTAAATCGGAGATAGAGAAAAATATTCAATCAATTATAAGGAAATTAAATGGAATTAACAGCGAATCTATATAATGGACAAGGTTTTGTAAAAATTATTGATGTTATTCCTTCTGAGATTCCAAAAGGATTTAAATCTAGGGATGCTGTAATTGTTAATATTGCAAAAATTAGTACAAATACTAAGCCTATTAAAGACGATTTTAAAGTGTATGATTTTATAGAAAAGTTGTTTAAGATGCAACATTTCTCCCCATTTGAGCAAGCTATTTTAACTTTTAGAATTAAAGTCCCCTATGTAGTTTGGTCACAAGTTGATAGGCATCGTACATTTGTTTATTCTAGTCAATTAAGGCGGAGTGGTAGGTACACAAAATTTTCTGAAGAAGATTTTTATATTCCAAAGTATCTTGATAATTATAATATCAGTGATGGGCTTCCTATGACGGCTAAAGATTTCTTATCAGAAACAATAACTCTCTCTACTCATAATTATGAGATGTTGCTTGAGGCGGGAGTATCAAAAGAATCTGCTAGATTTGTATTACCGGCATTTTGTATACTATATGAAGATGTGGTAAATGTAAATCTTAAAAATTTGTTTCACTTTTTTTCTCTTAGGAGAAATATAAAAGTTCAACCAGAAATAAGAGAGCTTGCTGAGAATATGATGGAGATAACTAAGGTACTTTTTCCGTATTCAATTAAAATTTATAACGAAAATCCATCGCCTATTAACTATAACTTTGATGAGTTATAAAGGAGAATAATTTTGTGACTTTGTGGAATTTCCTCAAAGGATATTGCACTATATGTTTAATAAAGGTAAGAGAGCAAGGAAAGACAGGAAACTCTGTTTCAAGAAGTGACTGTGTACGGATAGGAAATACTAACATTTGTGAGTACCATCTTAATGAATTAGTAAAGGAGTTTGACAGGTATGCTGGAAATAAAAGTTAAATATTTTGAGGATTATAATGGGCTCCATTTAGAGAATAATAGATATGGTGATTGGATAGACCTACCATCTGCTATAAGCACAAGTTATCAGAAAGGAGAAGTTGTACTAATTCCGTTGGGAGTAGCTATGAAATTACCTAAAGGATATGAAGCTCGTATATTACCTAGGTCTAGTACAATATTAAAATATGGTTTGGTACATGTAGGTTCAGGTGTAATTGATGAAGATTACTGTGGTGATAATGATGGTTGGGTTTTTATGGGTTATGCTGTAGAAGATAACTATGTAAGTAGAGGGGATAGAATTTGTCAGTTTAGACTGTTTAAGAAAATGGAAGATGTTGAGTTTAAAGTAGTACCTTATTTGGATAATCCTGACAGGGGAGGGTTTGGTTCAACTGGAAAATAATTCAAGAGGGAGTTTAAAAATGCGTTTATATAAATTAAGTAAGAGTGTAGAATTTCCTGAAAAAACAAAAACCGGATATATAAATATTAGGTCTATCGAAAGAATTGATGTAAGACCTGGAGAGATACGGTGTGTTGATACAGGATTGAGGATTTCAAAAACAGATTTAGAGAGAGTTGTTGCTAAATCTGTATGGGGAGATACAAGTACTGTTAATAGAACTGGAAAAAGATTATGCATTATTGTGAATAATCATGGCAGTAGAAGCATAATGATTTATCCAGGTATGGTTATTGGAGAACTTACTGTAGAAAAAACATAATTATTGGAGAGCGTTGATGTCGAAGAAGGCGGTTAGACCTTTCATTGATACTAGTTTAGTAGAAAGTGTTGCAAAAAGAAAATATTATTTAAAAGGAGAAAATTGGGAGAGATTGGCATTAAGAGTAGCTGCTTATGTAGCTTCAGTTGAAGAAACTTTAGAAGAGAAAAAATATTGGACTCAGGAATTTTTTACTTTAATTAATAAAAAGATTTTTATTCCTGGCGGAAGGATATTAGCTAATGCTAATACAAAAATTACTAATTTGTCTAACTGCTATGTTTCAGAATTAGATGATAGTAGAAAAGGAATTTATCAAGGACTTGCAGATGTTGCAGAGATCCACGCTCAGGGTGGTGGAGTTGGTATAAATTTCTCTTCTCTAAGAGAAGAGGGTGCTCCCATTAGTTCTACTGGTGGAGAGTCGAGTGGTCCTGTATCATTTATGGAACTATTTAATGTATCTGGAAGCGTTATTAAACAAAGTTCTAGACGTGGAGCTATGCTTGCAGGATTAGATGCAACTCATCCAGATATATTTAAATTTATTTCTGCAAAATTAAACGAAAATAAATTAAATAACTTTAATATTTCTGTACTAATTTCAGATGCGGTTATGAAAGCATATGAAAACGATGAGAATATTGGATTATGTTCTGTCAATAGAGATTTCTGTGAAATGGTTCCTGCGTCTGAGATTTTAACTGCAATAGCAGAGGCTGCATGGAAATCTGGTGAACCTGGAATTTTATTTAGTGATACATTAGAAAAACATAATCCTAATCCACATTTAGGAAATATAGTTGGAACTAATCCTTGTGGAGAAATTCCCGGAAGAGATGGAGCGTCATGTATATTAGGAAGTTTGAACCTAAAGAAATTTTTGATTCAAGAGGAAGGTATTTATGCTTTAGATTTTGGAGCTATTACATTGGCCACTTCTATAGCAGTAAAATTCTTAGATAATGTAGTAGATTTGACTACATCTGGTATAGATTTCTTCGACAAGATTAATAAAGAAGAGCGTAAAATAGGTTTAGGAATAATGGGTTGGGCAGATGTCTTGGCTTTTATGGGATTGGCTTATGATAGTAAAGAGGCAAGAAATTATGCAGAAGAAGTTGCAAAAATTATGTATATTTCTGCCAGAAAAATTTCTCAACTTTTAGCTAAGGAGCGTGATCCATATCCTGGATATGACGCAGTTTATAGCACTGACCCTATTTCGTTAGAATTTATGAAGCCACAAAGGAATTCTAACCTTCTTGCGTTAGCACCAACTGGTACAATTTCTTTAATTGCTGAAGTAAATGGTTCTATTGAACCATTTTTTATGTTGGCGTATAAAAAGAACTTTAAGTATGGAAAAGATATTACACAAAAAAGTTCTATAATTACATCAACAACTTTTAAAGAGATTATTATGAGTAAATTTGACGAAGATATTGCATGGCAAATATTAGAAGATACAGCAAATACTGGTATATTAAATGTCAATCCTAAATTTTCAGATGAAATCAATCGGCGGATATATGACTTAAAACCAGTGTTAAAAACTTCTCATGAAATAAGTCCAGAGGCTCATGTGTTGATGCAATCTGCGTGGCAAAAATATATTGATTTAAGTGTGAGTAAAACAATTAACTTACCGAGTGATGCTACGGTAGAAAATATTTTAGAGGTTATTTATCTTGCGTGGAAAACTGGACTAAAAGGACTTGCGATTTATCGAGATAAATCTAGGACGGAACAAATTTTGGAAAAACCTAAAGAGGAAGGATAAAACTGGCGAAAAAAAATCCCCGATTTTCATCGGGGATTTTAACTTAAATCTGACTAGAGTCTTTATTTATTATACGTGTTCTTTATTTATAATTTTCATTTCTGTATCATGTTCTTTTTTAATCTTCTCAAGGATTTTAATTACATCATCAATCACATGTGCTTTAAACTTAAATTTTTTCCACCAAAGTGTTACGTTTCTTATTGCAAAATGTACTTCTCCAAGCTCATACCAAATAAAAATTCTTGGATAACACTTGTCTACCTTATAGCCTTCTGCTATAAATCTTTCTGTAGATTCTTGACGTATTATAATTTCTTCTTTCATTTTAATCCTTTATTAATTTAAACTTAAAATAACGTACCAAGAAAAATTATCAGGTGTAATAGAACCACTAAGTACGTGTTGTTCACAAGTAACAATATTTATACATCTAGGATAATCTTCTTCATTCCTGCCCCAAACAATAACTTCTAAATCACCATTGTTTTTTAGTTGTCTTTGTAGTTGTTTTATTAATTCTGATATTAACATTATTTCATCTTCTTTTTACAAAAAGGACAATATAACGGTTCATGTCTATCTGTGAGTTGATTTCGTCCTTGATGACATATTTCTGTTAGGAGCATAAATCTTTTATAACAGTAATGACATTTATGTATAATTCCATTAAAATTTATCATAAAATTTTCTCTTGTTTTTGACATTTTATTTTTCCCTATATCTCTAAAAGAATCATTAAACTAAGAAACGATTTACATGTTGCACAAATATAATAAGTTTTTTCTCCTTCCTCTCCCTCAATAGGGGTGACACGATAATCTGAACCACATCTATCACAAGTTATTTTTTCTATCACAATTATTTCTTTATTCATTATTCTAATGTTCTCCTATCTTTAAAATAAGTTCCATATGTATATCTTGCGTATGTTTCCCAAAAAGCAGTTAAAGCTGTGTGTATATGTGCTGAACCAAGTTCTTTTATTAGAATAAGTAGATTAAGATATATTCTTAATATAATTGGTTCAAAAGAAATAGGTTCAGTAGCTACATGACAAATTATCTGTAATGGTGAGGTTAGCGGATTTCCACGCTCATCAGCAAAAAGTAATTTATTTTTTAAAATATCAGGAACACTTTGTCTTATATGTGTGCCATTGTTACTTAAACAATCAGTGTATATTCGCATAGAATGTCTCATAAAATTTTCCTTTACCAAAAACTAGGGAGTTTTCCATCTGTTTTCAATGACTGTCTTTTTGGAAGTCTTACGTTTTTTGGAAATGTATCATAATCCAGAATTGTATCAAGATTTTCTCTGAAGAATCTATTCCAAAAAGAAAATAAAGCATACTCAAGATATTCTTCTCCAAAGTGTTTTACAAGGAGAATAAGATTTAGATAAATATCTGATAAAGTCCCATCATCAAAAAATTGATAATGAGCAATCTCAGTTATAAGTGATGCAACTGATTTTAACACATATTTTTCCATATTTCTACTAAGAAATCTGTAGTCAGGAGAATTTAAGGCAGATGGTAACTTCAAATGGACTATATTTCCTATTGGCGTTATACATCTTACCCAAATATTCGTTTTCACTTAATTTTCTCCTTTAAAGAAGGGCATCCAAATAATTATTATCAAAGTATCTTTCTTGTGCTATTCTTCTATAGAATAATTCCATACTAGGTTTTAATAAATGGGTACATTTGTAATATTTCAATACTAAAACCATATTTATATATATTCTTGAAAGAATAGGTTCAGTATAAAAGTGTGTTCTGCACAATTTATTGATAATATCAATCGGATTTTTTAAGACATCTCCAAAACTAGTAGTAAATTCATGATTATTTTGCAGAATATTTCTGACATTTCTTCTAGTTTTTCCTATAACATTGATATAACAATCTACATACATATCTAAATTCTTATTTACACTCATAAATCTCCTACATATAGAAGAAGTTGATTTCCTGTTCTGTAACTTTTGTTTGAAAAAATACACTTATATCTTTCTGGAACATTAAAATAATCAGCTTGTTGCTTATTCAAAGAAAAAACTATAGCAGAATAGTTCATATAGCTTGCTACCCACTCTGCAATTTTTAAAATATCTTTAAAAGATTTTGTAGCACCGCTTATCTGATGCATGAGTAACCAACCACAGTTTGAAGGAAAAGTCCTTAATTTAAAATACTGCATATAATTATTTTGAGTAAAAGACAACACAGTGTCGCCTATACCACTATGCTCATCACTGTCTGTAATGTTAAATTTATATGGTAAAGCTTTCTTTTTTAAATTTTTTATAAAGAAATATACTTCTTCTTCCAAATCATGCTCATTAGTATAAATCACTTCACGTAAATCGTCGATATTCATAAATTCACCTCTTGTAATGGATATAAGAATAAATAAACATTTTGCCAACTATGCGGATTATTTTGTGAAACTAATTTTTTACACTCTTTTAAAAATATTTTTCCCTCCTCATCTAAAAGTTGCATCTGAGATTCATTCATTGAAAATAATACTCCAGCATATTCACCCAACGTAGCAATTTCTATAATAAAATCTATCCACAACTTGAAACTAGTCGTTACATTAAAATTATGTGCTATTATCCACGCACAATTTGAAGGAAATTGTGTTAAACACACACCCTCAAAGAAATCTATATAATCATTCTTTATTGTTCTAGTTATATGAAATGAATCGTAAAATTCTCTTACAGAATAATCATATTTTTCACAAACTTTACAAATATCTTTATATAATTCAGGATAATAGTCTATAACAGACTCAGTGACCATAAAATCCTCCAAAGTTATCTCTATAATCATATTCATCAAAATCTGTATCAGTATTGCCTGAACTGGTCACAGGAGCTAACTGCGTATTTCTAGGAAAATCTGGATGACAAAAAATCTCATTCATTACAGTGTACAGATATTGAATTCCAAATACATTTATTAAATAAATACCTGTTCGGTATATATTTATATCGAACTTATTAAAGTAAAGAGGATCTCTTAGAATAAATCTAATTATAGTTTCTGGTGCAGTTATAATTATTTCTCTTTTATCTAGTAAACTATATCCTTTAGAAAAAATATCTCTCATTTTTTCCCAACGTACTTCGCCATCAATTAAACATTTTAAATATAGTGAAAACATAATTTACCTTCTAGCTCGTCTAGGACGAGGCACTGCTCTTGTTGCAGTTCTTCTTCGGTGTCTTGCTAAAATTCTTTCAGCTCGCTCTATATCCATTAAATTTACATTTGGATCTATTACAGGAAATGAAATTTCCTCAATTTCATCTTCTATTTCATCTTCGGAAATTTCCTCGGGTGCATTTATTTCTTCAGAGCGTGAAGAAAAAGTAGGTACTGTTTCAGTTGAAACATCAGCAGAAGTTGAAATAGTTGCACTTTCAGAAAAAGGATTTCTAAAATTAACTTGTTCAAGCGTTATCCAATCAGTTCCTTGTCTATTACTTTCTACATAATAGGTACTTCCACCAGCGCCTTTATACATACTTCTTAATTCTTTAGGAATTTTATTTTCTTTCTCCGTTCTAAGATCAACTATCTCTAATACTTTATATGAAATATTATTTTTATCTAAAAATTCTTTAATAAACCCTAATGGAACATGATGTATAGGTCTATTGAGTTTAGCAAATTCCACGAAAATATTATCTTTTTTTGTTATTTTTTCAAGTAAAATATATTCACTATTGTTAGCTATAATAATCATTTTAATCACCTACCCAATAAGTTTTAATATCTACAAAACTAACTCTTGCAGAGCGTCTAATAAATTTTAAGAATTCTACAGTGCCTTTTTCTTCATATATTTCTACAACCTTTTCAATCGGTATTTTAGACGCTATTACAACATCATGATAATTCGTTTTAATCACAAAGATATTATAATCCATAAATCCTCCCTCATTTGTTCATCTGTTGGATTTATCCAATTTCTTGCAATCATTTCTAGATATAATCTATACGTAAAAAATTTATTACATTCTCTACTGATAATTTGAAATCTAAATCTTCTGAAAAAATCGGTAAATTCTATTTCAACAGAACATATATCTTGTTTCCAAGAAGGTGGTATTTTTGTTAACGGCAAAGCAAAATAATGTATCATCTGCATTGGAGTTTTTCTCATATCCCAAGATACCATAAAATTACATCCTTTCTTAGAAGAAGTTCTTTTACACCATTTCTATATGTTGTTATACTATACATGCAACTAAATAAATCAGGTCTATAAGCAGCTAGACTCAAAATATATTTATACCTGTGAAATAATGTTCCATGCATTAAGTGGATATATTTCTGGTGCTCTTTATTCTTCATCGTATTTTATTTCTGTATGATTTTCAGGTAGAGAAGCTAAAGCACATTCTAAGTGATAATATCTATTTTTTGTTTTATGTTTACGATAAATATGCCCTAAAGGTTTACTACATTCATAACAGAATTTTCCTCTTCTTAAAGATTCTATATCTAAAGATTGTCCACAAGATTGACAAGAAACATCTAATATTGTAGAAACTTGTTCCAAAAGATTTCCATTAGCTATACCAAAATCTGCGCTTAATACAGCTTTATCTAAAGCTGTTACAGTTTCTACTTTAATAAAAAATCTGTTATTAGCGCAGTTTGAACATATTAGCATACTAAACTCCTTAATTAGTTTTTTCATTTCCAAAAAACTTATAGATTTAAAAGGTTTCCTTTTTTCAAAATTTGAATTAAACATAAAGTAACTCCCAATAGATATACGGAAGCAATTCATAGTTTAGTGCATGAAACAATACAAAGTATTTATATGATAAATATGAAGATTCTTCAGATAGGTCGTAGAATAAATCTGATAAAGTTTGCATATCTCCTTTTAAACCAATTACACCGTCATTTGGTACATAATATAACATCATATTAAAAAAGTTTTTAAGAAAATATTCAATTTTAACCTCATATACTGCTCCTGAGTTGTTCATTACTCTAATTAGCATATAATTCCTCTATCATCATAAATAATATTTCTTCTGCATCTTCATTTGCTAAGTTAAAATTTTTCATTTCTACACATGATACAACAACATAAACCCATTTTTGTAGGTAATGTTTTGGCTTATGGAATTTACCTAACCCCTTAAAAATTTCATATTCTTCTGTTGGGGCATCCATAATATATGTTAAAATTCTTTCGAGAACATGGCGTTGATATATTATTTTTTCTGATGTTAAGTATCTGTTAGTTCTCGACCTATTCGACTTATTTTTATGATGCCGAGCCTTAGTAACGATAGTTCCACCTCCTCAAAATCTGCAAGATTGAGAACTCTTCTTAAATTCTCTTTTCCCATTGGGCCATTTTTTAAAGTTTCAACAAAAGAGATTTCCTCTGGAAATAGCAAAAGACCATTTACTTTTTTAATTTCAAGCATATTTAAAAAATCTTCCATTGAACCATTAAATTGTTTAAATAAATTTCCTAGATTTTTAGCTCTGCGAGGAATTCCTCTAGATAATGAAGCTAAGAATTTCCCGTTACGTCCCTTTATTTCCGAGATTTTCATCAATTCTCTTTGAGAGTATGGTGCTAATTCCAGAGTAAAGCAACGAGTTTTAATAGCCTCAATTACTTTTTGAGGGTCAGTTGTAGTAAAAAGAACTAATCCTGAAAAATTATCTAAGAAAATAGGCCAATCATCTTGTTTGTTACAAGAATGTATTTCATCACAAACAATTCTAGCATAAGAATGATTCCATTCAACAAGTTCTAAAATTTTAAGTGGCGGATATGGAACATCTAGATATAAAAATTTTACTCCTGCTAATTCTTTAGCAAGGGTTGTTTTTCCATGACCACTTGGAGCTACTATTAGTAAATTTGAATTAGAATTTAATGCTAGTTTACCAACACGTTTTACCCTTTTTTGTCCAATCATTATTTTTCAATAATTTCCCATTTTTCTGGAAATATCCTCCTTCCGATATTATTTCCATACCAATATAATGAATTATTATTATTAACTAAGCTTGGTGCTGAATTTACTTCTAATATAGTATATCTTTCTTCTTCCGAAGATTTCTTTCCAACATCTATACATCCAAAATCCATCTCTAAAAGAGATAAAGTTTTAGCCACTAAATTTTCTAGTGGTTCAGAAACACCTACTAATTTAAAACTATAACCATTTGTTAAATTTCTTATAGGAAATTCATCCTCTTCTCTATCTATAACTTTTTTAAATGCCCTTATTTTCAATAAATTATCAACAAAAAAAGCATGTATTCTAATTTCTTTTGTAAAATGCTCAAATTTTGTAAAATAATTAGCGACAGGAAGTTCATCATCTGGTTTTACCAGAGTAATATCTTCTCCAGCTTGATGATTAAATCTTCTAGCAACTAAAACATTTTCTCTAGGTGGATTTGTCCTATATAAAGTTAATGTAGGAATTTCTTTACTAGTAAGAAAATCTATTTGTCGCATTTTATTTGTAATAATGTGCTGATTCAAAGTAGCATTAATACAAGAACTATTTCCCCAATTAACGGAAATATTACGGGATGTTTTCTCGGTAACATAAACTGGAAAGGAGTGTTCTCTAAAAAATCTAGCCAGTGCCAGTCCAGTTCTCCATGTCCAATTTTTTCTTGCTAAAATATAGTATCGCATTACGGAGTTGACCTAACTTTGTTAATACCACTACGAACTTTTTCTACTAAACCTTTTTCTAAATCCTGTAAAAGATTAATTAGAGAATCTTGGTCAAAATCTACTATATCCATTAAATCTTCTCTAGTAAAACTGTTTATTAGAGTAGAAGTAACAGCCATTAATCCTTCCCTTCCTAATTTTTCTACATAATTATTAAATGCATCTTTACTAGCGTTAACTTTAGAATTATCTACAACAGTACCATAACGCCCAGCATTTCTTCTATTATTTGGATAATATGTTGTAGTAGCAACTGGCGCAGAATTTATCAAGGAACCTTTTGAAATAGGATCTTTTCTGTTCCATTCATAAATTCCATCATGAGGTATTTTTTCTTCTTCAAAATAATAATCATTTAAAAGACATAATGCATCTAGTTCTTTTTCTACGTCAGTGCTTGCAGTAGTAACTATAGTTATACCACGTTCTTTGTCAATATATCTATTTAAAGGTTTATTTCCTTTATAGAAATATGGTTTCCATCCAGTAGTATATTTTATTGCAAACATTAAAGATGCAGACCCATGTTTGAAAAAACTAAAAGCATGTTTTAAAGCTTTTTTAACGTTCTGTCCTTCAATTAAAGCATTATCAAATTTTTCAGCTAAAAATTTACTATCCATATCAACTTCAATATCATTTTTAGCTTCTAATGTTCCATTATGTTGTAATACAGAACATTGATTTAAAAAAGGATGTGACATAGTTGTTAATTTTTCTGCATGTTCTTTTATTTCTTCTTCTGATGCGTCTTTTTTCAGAGCAACTTTTCCTGAAGAAGCTTTACGAATATGTGTTAATAAAAATCTTGTATCTGGTAAAATACCATCAAGACAATCTCTAGGAAACCATGAAACTTTTGCTGCAAGGTGTGTTTTTCCATATAAATATTCCATTGAGCCATCAGAAAGAAAATATCCAAAACCATCAGAATGAATCTTACTATTAAGAATTTGTACTCTGAGTAGTAGCCGTACTAATTCTTTAGTCATAGGAGTTCCTTCTTTTACGAAAATTCCAGCCATATTACACATTTTTTAATTCTCCTAAATATAAAGTTGTTTTTTCAGAAAATGATTCTACTAAACTGTTGTTAGGATGCGGATTACTTACATGTCTCATCTTTTTTGCAGTATCTTTTGGAATTAAATTTCTCCTTTCGGTAGAAAGCTCGTATTCACAAGCGTAACTCCATTCTATTGTTCTACCAGTATGAGTTCTAATTGGAGTTAAATCTATTTTATCAAAAATATTATGGTACGATATGTTATCAACTAATTTTCCTATATAAGAAGGTTTTTGATAATCACATAATACTGCGCCTCTAAGAATTAAACTTTCTACAGAAAAAATATAATCCTGTTTTATTAAGGAGTCAACAATTCCAATACATAAATATACCCATGTTTTGAATGTCAACAAATTAGTTGTGAAGTTAAAATGTCTAAATTCTAATGTGCCATATAATAAATAAGCCACTAAATTTATCCCACAATATCTGGTAGGATACCATTTTGGTGGTCCTAAATCATAGCGACCCATTACAAAATAAAAATCATTTTTACATCCAACATTTTTTATATTTCCAATAGAGGGTCTAAATCTTTCTTCTCTGTTCATAGCCCACTGAGGAGATCTTAAAGGACGATAATAAATAAAATCATTAAAAGAACCTCTTGCTATTCCTTTTGGAGCAGAAATATCAAATAAAATTTTATCTATTTCAACTAACCAATCCCATCCTTTAATTATATATCTATAATCAGGAACTCCAACATGAATATGTATAGAATTATTCGCTCTACAAACTTCACAAGTATCATGTATTAGTGAAAATATTCTTGCTACAGAACCCCACATATTTTCCCCACAAGGAATTATTGGAGAAACTAATTCTGCACCAAATTTTGTTCCATTTCTACCACTACTATACATTAAATCTTTTACTTCTAAAGCTTTAGTTCTCATAGTTCTAATACTTCCATCAGTAACGGCTTTCCAGCCAGTTTTTGTTGTGGCATAAATCCAAACATCTAACGGTAAATTTGTTGTTTCAATTTCAAACCCTACAGTCATTTTTACCATATTAATCCTTTCCTTACAATATAATCCATTTCTCCTGACTTGGAAAATTCTGGATGAAACTGAACAGAAAAAATTTTCTCACCTTTTGTAATTTCCACTACACCTTCAAAACTCCCTAAAATATCTAGTGGAGTTTTTATTACTCCTTGATGATGTAAAGAATTTACAATCTGTCCACTATCTAAAATATGCGGAGATGGATGAGGAATATCTATATGTTGAATTAATTTTCCTCCAACAAGAGCATTTAACATTTGATGTCCCCTGCAAATACCAAAACAGGGTATGTCATTTTCTTGTGCAAAATCAAAAACATCTATTTCTCTTTTATCTCGATGAAGATTACAGTAAGAATGATAATTTTCTTCTCCATAGATGTCAGGATTTATATCTGCTCCACCGGAAAAAACAATTAAATCAACATCAGAAGAATCTTTAAACCCTATTACACCAAAATCTACATTTTTATAAAGTCTGTGGAATAAATCCGAAACTGACATATAAAAATGTCCAGTAGCCATGCGTACTTTCATTAATTTTCTCCTAAAAAATAATATGCATTCCTCTCATAACTTCTTCACCTAATTCTTTATTATAAGATAAAATAGCTTCTTGAGCTTTTTCATTGAATTCGGCAAATAAAGGTACGAGAGCATCACTTTCTACTAGCGATAAAACGTATGGAATTAAATCAAATATTGCGTTTATAGTTTTTCTACTCTCTAACCACGCAACAGATGGAGTTCTGTATTCTAGTCCAGAGATATTACCATACATTTGAGGACGATAATTTCCTGGAACTCCATAAAATTCTTGGCGAATTTTTTCTTCATTTGGGTACGGAGAGTTAAATAAACAATAAACTCCAACAGTTTGATCAAGTCCATAAATTATAGGACGTAATAATTGATGTTCAACAGGAGAAATATGAATATGTCCACCAGCATAACGCCATTTTATTTCTTTTGCATCAACCTCTGGAGTTGGTGAAGAATTTTCATAAATATTATATTGAGCATCGCATCCAAATCTTGTAGAATATGATAATCTTTTTTCTGGAATATTATATTCTTCTAACAAAAGATTCAAATCAAATTTTTCAGCAGCTTTTGCTGACAGTGTTAAATCTGATGGAATTATTTCCCTTAAAGTATTTTTTGCTACGGACCAAAAATAATCCATTTCATTTGAATTTCTACAAGGTGGCACATTAAATTCAAAAGCCGCCCCATCTCCAATAATCTGAATATTATCATCTCGATAATAAACTGGATGATAATCGGGATCATTAGGAACTAAAGTTCCAATTCTTTCTAACCCCTCTTCTTCTACACAAATTGGTGGGATAATAATTCCATCTCTTATTGCAAATATTTCAGGGTCTGAGCCCAACAAGAGTTTATTCATTTTTATTCTCCTTTAGATACTCATTGAGAAAGTAATTCATAATAACTGTTTGTGATTGAATGCTATCTTTAGAAATATATCCAAGTTCCACTATTTCATCCAAGAAAAATAAATGCCTTTTAATAAAAGTAAAATTACTTCTAAAATAATGAGAATTACCTCTACGAGCATTGAATATCTTTACTAAAGTATCGAAAATATCCTCTTCAGAATTGAAATGAGAATAATTTCTTTCACCATAGCTAAAAGCTCTAAGTAGTACAGCCATTATTTTTAAAAAAGCAACAGTAGATAATTTATATTCTGTTGTATGTTCACTTTTTAATTCAAGAGTAACAGTATATATGACAGGTTTATCTCCATCTTTTGCATCTCGAAAAATAAGACTTCCGTATTTACCTAAAGCACATGGAGTACTTTTTTCTATAGAAATAATCTTGTAATAACTATTTTTAAATGTACTATTCCAAGCTTCAATAAAACGAAAAGCTTCTTCAAAGAGATTTATTGTGATAAAATGGTCATCTATAGCTCCATTAAAAGTATATTGCATACAACCCTGAAAACATATCTGAAAATGGTTCTTATTTTTTACTTTTTCTAAAGTTTCACCACAACGACCTTCAAGAACATATCCTGTAGATAAATAATATGCTTCAGATAAATGTAACTTTTCTATAGGTTCAGAATAGACTTTAAGTTTCCCATGTTTTTCTACTACATTAGAATATAGAGTAGTGTATTTATATCCTAAATGATTCATACCAATGCTTGTTAGTTGTACTCTACCATCTGAAACTACAGCACGAACTACAGATTTTTCTTCAGGAAATCTTCCATTTTCTGTGACTATATCACCAACGTCAATATCTTTCAATTCCATCTTTTCTCCATTTTTATATGATAAGAATAAAATAATTATACTACTATAAATTTTTCTATAAGATCCTCCTTTTTAATGAAAACTTCTGTAAACAATAGCAAACTAAATCCGCAGATTTAGTTGGTTAGTATTCATAACCAATAAAAAACTCACACTCTTTAAAGAGTGTGAGTCTTTAATTCATTATGAAACTTTATTTAATTAAACGAAGTAATTCTTTTAGAACTAAGAAGTCTGCGGTGTAAAAAGTTCTAAAAACTGAATTTCCAAAAGACAGTGTTGTAATAAGAGAACAAAGAGCAAAAAATCCAGAAACTATACTCATACCATCAAATCCTTCATCTTCTTCAAATTTAATTAATTTTAAAGTAAGAATAAAAAGAATCAAAAATACTATAAATGCTAGTATTGTCCAAACTATATCTGTATAAGCATCTGCCACAACTTTTTTATATGTTGCTTGCCATATAAAAGGTCCAGATGTTTTCACAAAAGTAATTAATTCTTCGAGAGTTTTATAAGCTAAGCCTTCAATATCCATTTATATTTTCTCCTTTCTATAAGTTTTCTAATAAATTGAAAGAAAAATCCACAATACTGTAAATATTATCAAAAACTTTTGTTGAAAAAGGAAGACTACGATACTCAAATCCGTGAGGTTTTATCTCGTAAAATCCTGGTAAACGATATTTAAGAGTTCTTTCATTTGAAATATACCTGTGTAAAATATTTTCATCAAATTCTTTTATGAAGTGATAAATTACAGGCTTAGTAATTCTCGATGCTGAAACTTTAACTTCTCTTTCGATAGATTTAACCTCAGATTTTTTGTAAAGAGAGAGATTTACAGTTCCAGCATCCCCAATTCCCAAAGGAATTTCTATTGGAGTGTAGACATCTTTATCTTCTTTCCAATATCTTTTTTCCACCTGCAAACTGCTAAAATGAACATGAAGTCCAATAGATAAAAAATGGCGAAATATTTTGCCATTTTTTATTTCAGCATCTGTATAGGTTAACAAATCTGTGTCGTAAATATTTTTACATTGAGCAATAGATTTTGTTCCCATACGTCGTAGAATTTCAGCATAAAATTCTGGAGTAACAAGAACATGACCACTACCAAGATGAATAGTTACTCCAGCTTTTTCTGCTTTTTCTTTGGTTTTATACCACTCTGTTAAAAAGTTTCCAACAGTTTCAGCACGAGTTTTTCCTGGTGGAGCACGAAATTCCCCCAAAATAGGAAACTCATCTGTATCAAAACCATAGTCAGCAGGAAAAACTGGATTTTTATCTACATCGTCAAATACAAAAAATTCAGCTTCTAAACCTACTTTGTTTTCAAACATTCTTTCTCCTTTTTATTTATGACAGCACAAAAGCCCACACATAAAAGTGTGGGCTTTTGTTTTTCTTATTTACTGCTTACGCAGTTTTCTTAATTTATTCTTATTAGAAATTAAGTTCATATAAATTTCATCCAATTCTTTTTCCGAAAGCTCGTCTGAACCTTGAATTTCTTGAATAAGAACCGCATCCAAACTGGACAATGCTTCGTCCACTTTTTCTTGGGCGATTTGGATTTTCATTTCCGCCGCTGAAAGTCGTTGTCGATTTCTTTTTTTGACCATTTTGTACTCCTGCGAAAATAAATTTTTGTACAACCTGTAAAGAAATGAAAATAATCACCTCCTTTTTGGTTTCCCTGACACTAATCAAAAATCAGGGAAATACACATACCAACTATTAAAACAAAGAATACACAAATAAAATTTAAAAGCCAGTAGAATCCCATACTATATGCTAGAAAAATTATAACTGTGATAGCAACAAAAAACCAAATAACTCTTTTAAGCGTAGAGTGTCTGCGATTCCAAGCTTTTTCTAAAACTATTTCAGAAACATGCATCATACTTGCTGGACAGTGTGGACAATCTATTAAATAAAAAGTCCCAACATCTTCCATTCTTACTTCTGCACCACAGTTAGGACAATCTTTAAGATGTTCTCGACTGTCTACTAAATTATCTAATCTGTTCATGATTTTTCCTTTTCAACAAATCTTTGAATCCCGCCGTAACGAATAATTATTTTTCCAAGCTCTAGTGCAAGTTCAAGAATATCTCTTTGTTTTACACAAATTTTCATTAAGGATGTGAGCTGAAACACGTATTTATCATCGGTATGAAACAAAAATTTTCCAGTTAAAAGTTGTGCTGGTGAACCATTTACTTCGATTGTGTACCAAATATTTTTTTCCATTTTCTTTTTCCAATAAAAAAGCCACACCAGAGTTTTAACTGGTGTGGCTATTCTTATTTATGAAACGAAATTACATATTGCAAACGTCATACATAGGAAATTCTACGAGCTTTTTTATCCCACCATTTTTCATAAGAATCTGACTTTCAATTGTGAGATCGTCAGAATAAACTACATCAAGAATATCCTTTTTATTGATACAAAACATTCCAGCAGGATTACGAAGAATTACTTTCCCGTCATAGAGAAATAAAACTTCACCAGTAATTTCTGCATCATCTGCAACAATGTGGTAAACATCTTCTGTACCAATCCTGGATAAAAATCTCTCTCTTATAAATTTTTCAGATCTTTCCTTTTCTTCAGAAATAGCTACGGACAGTGTTCTCTGAGTCATTTTTTTCTCCTTATGTGGAATAGGAATTTCTATAAAATTACCGTCGGACTTCTCTACATACTTTTTATGGAATACAATCAATTATTTTCCTCCTCTATAGAGATTTCTGTAATATACTCACCAGTCATTTCATTAATTAACGAAATATGAGTAGGAGAAGTAATTATAGAAATCCAACTAAGATTATCTATTACATATTTTTTCTGCTCTGGAGTCATATTATTCCAAAATTTCTTGGTAAGCTCTCCAGCCAACTCTCGCATTTCATTTTTCATTTTCATAGAAACTTCCTTTATTTAGGTTCAGCTAAACTTTCTACTAAAAGTTCTAGCAATTCCTTAGCAAGGAGGCGCTTTTTTTCTAATACATCCAACTCCTTTTTGGTTTTTTTAATTGCCTTACTGTCAGCTTTCATTATTGCTAAATTAACTTTTTTTATTTGTAAACAGCCTCTAGGTATAGCTGTTTCTTCAAAATAAGTAAAAATAGCCAACACCAGCTTTTCGTCAGCTTTTTCTGTACTCTCGTTCAATATTTTTCTCCTTTACTAAAGAAATCTACCCACTCAATTTTTTCAACTGGACTTGTGACCAGCTTAGGTATTTTAGGCAGGTCGGGGGGAGAATTTTATCTCCCCCCTTTATGTCGCCTTTTTAGTTCTGCATATTTTTTCTCCTTTATTTCCCCTCAAAATTTTTCCAATATCGGACTACATATAAATATTTATATCGGATTCTCTTACCGATTTTTCTTGCGGGATGCAGACGAGATTTTCCTGCGACGACGACGTTTTTCTAATTTCTTTCCCATAGTTGTCTTCGTGTAGGGGGAATGCCTGCTGTCCCTTGTCGGATGGAATTTCTTCATTCTTTTTTCTCCTTAATTCAGAAGCAAAAACATCTAAAGTTTTGGCAATTATTTCGCCAATTCTTGTTAATACTTTTGTTTCTTCTGGTGAATCACCTGCACAATTCCAATAAATTATGTAGGGAATATTTTCTTCAGAAAGCTGTGTCTGAAATTCTAATTTTCCCATGTAAATTTTCCTGTGTATCGTGTAGGTGGTCGAGTCCTTTTTTCCATATCTAAGAACCGACTTTCCTTAATTATTTTCTTCCACCAAACAGCATAGCCCAGTACAAGCAATCCAGCAAAAATTATTGCCATCATTTTTTCCTCCAGCTCCGAACTATTTTTATGATACTTATTAAGTCTTTTATTACGAAAATAGCCCAGAAAATCCAATAACTAATGTTATTTACTGTTGCTATATCAGCATTATATTTTAACATTAGTGGCGTGGTCCTCGCCATAGAATAGATTGAATCATTTTTCCAATATATGCTGTAACAACAAACACCACAATTACAGCAATTACTTTAGAAAAATCTTCAGGTGACATCTCGTAAAGCATTTGAGCTAACATAATATTTTCCTTTAAAATGGGATCGAAAATCTTTGCATTGATGCCATATCATTCTGAAAACTTTTTAATCTTCTATTAAACCATCTTACTGCACCAAATCGAGTTCGATGGATTTTTCTAAATGAGCTAATTAAGAAATCTTCATTATATTTCTGGCATACTATTACCCAATTTCCATCTTTTCCTTTATAACATCTCTCCTTTCCCAATTCCACAAGAATTGGAATATTTTTGGAAGTGTAGCTTAGTAGAATTCTGCAACAAAATTTAATCTGTTCGTCCACATCATCCACAAATTGTATCATCTGACCTCCAAAATTTTTAACAAAAAATTTCGCCCTGTTGGGTCTTTTCCATTGAAATCGTTTCCTTGAAACGGCAAAAGCCCCTACTGAAAAACAGTAAGAGCTTTTAACGTGCCAGGAATTTATAACTTTATTTCTCTATCTAATCTCTTTAAATTCTCTTACTATAACTTTATTCCTGTCATATCCCATAGAGTTTTTTCCATATGTAATGTCAATAATCTCTATGATGGGAACAATATAATAAATCTCTTCTTGAAAAAAGTAACGCACAAAAATGAGATTTTTATTGGTGCATCCTACATAATCACCAATAACATCCTTAGTAGTATCTTTAATAAAATACTCACCTTTCATTTCTGAAATGAAAGAATTAAGAATATTTCTTTCTTGAAAAGAAACATCTGTTGCGAAACTTTTTGAAACTGAGTATCCAAGTTCTCTTGAGGTAGTCATTTTAATTTCTCCTTATTAGAAAATTTTCTTACCTAACTCTCTACTTTTTATTTTCGCCCTTAAATTTTCAGCAATTAAAGATAGAATATCTAAAATTTTCTTATATACAGGGGAGTTATAATCAGTAGAAATCGTAAGATTTACAAGCTTATCATTGAATATTCCGTTAATATAAAACTTCATAAAATCCTCCATTAGCTAAAGAAATAATACCGCACCTACAAAATTATCTGCTACAAGGCACGACTTTTCCCTTAACACTAATTAAAAGCTGTTAAGGGAAAAAGCGTTACTTATAAACTTTATATCTCTTTATTCTTATGCAGGCGGTCGAGCGCACGAATGAAAGTTTCAAAATCTAAACCAGAGTCCTCAAAACTTCTTTTTGCTCTAATCATAGCCGACCGCATATTTACTGGATAAACTTTATCTGTGAGATCCCCTGAAAAAGAAACTTTCATAAAATGTTTTTCTTCAGTGAAAACTGGGAAAAATGAAGAAAATTTTCCTTCTTTCGGAAATCGTAAATCATCTCCATTATAGAAGAAAATTATCTTTGCGTGGGAAGGAATATTTTGTCGTTGTTTGTACTCATTTTCCCCTATTACTTCTACATCACTACCTATTTTAATTACCACAAATTTAGTTGCCATTTTATCTATCCTCTCGAATTTTGGTCGGATAATTAACTGGTCCTTTTCAAAATGAACCATAGAAACTTTATCCCAACCACCAATAACTTTGTGGGCATATTCAGGGTGGTCATCAGCAAATTTTTTCGGGAAACAGCAGATTACTACATCTGCTCTTTCTAAATTTGTCCTGAATTTTTCTATATCTTGTGGATAATGAAAGATAAAGATTTTCTGGGAATAAGTAGATATTTCTACATATTCTTTTCCTTTGTAAGTTTCTCGAATTTTTCGGGTATCGAGTCCTACCCAAATTCGGGTAATCATGTTTTTTCCTTTCAATTTCCTTAGAAATTATTGTAAAAATTTCCTTGCCGACTACCGATTTTTTCTGGTAAGAGATGCTATTCTCACCTATATACATTATACCATATTACAGGTTATTTGTCAAGTGTTGCAGAAAATGTGGATATTCATTGAATATTGAATTAAGAAATATCTATGCAAGTTAGATTGCAGACGTAATATAGGTATATAGAAATATTAAGAAAAGTATTGAGGGAAATATTAAAAAAGAATTATAATAAATTTGGGATATTTTGGGATAAAATACTATGAAGAGAAGTTTATTTGTTCGGGTTTTGTATAGGTTTATTATACAAATATTACAATTTTCAACAAATAATCCTCTGGTGTTTATACATAATTTTTGGGATCGACCAGAACCTGGACTGTTGATTTTTATGTTTAGGGTTTTTATTTTGGCAAAAAAATATCCCCTAGGATTGGGATTTCCTAGGGGATTTATGAGGATTTTATTAGAATAGGGGTTTTACTTCTTCATCGGTGGCGGTCACACCAACATATTGCAGAGCATTGAGAAAATCTAGGGCAGATTTTCCATCAATTTTCCAGTGTACTGCGGATTCTTTTAAGATCCTATGGAAAATTATTTCTGCATCGCCCGCTTTTATTTCTTCCACCCACTTGTGCTGACGGGTAATTTCTGCCTGTAAATCCAAGGAAAATTCCAGGGATTTTACTGCATAAAGATTGAGCAAGCATTGAGCGACTCCGGTCCAGAAATTTTCAAAAATTGGAATTGCACGATCATCCAATTTTTCGCCTGAAAAGCTGTTAACTTTCACAGAAAATTTCGAGCTGTCGGGCAAATTAAAAGTGCGAGCTGACGGGAAAACTTTTCCTTTCAAATCAATTTTTTTCGTGGTACTGGTGGTCATTTTTTCCTCCAAGGAAATATAATAGGAAAACCTTGTGCTTTCCAACTATCTATATTATACCATAAAAATTGATTTTTGTCAAGTGGCAAATTTATTTTTTTAGAAATTTTTTCTACAATTTTTTGTGAATTTATTTTTTATTTTTCATCAACATTTTTTGTTGAAATTTTTTTAATTTCAACAGATTTTTCTGCCAGGATTTTTTTAATTTCAACAAATTTTGTTGCAGAAATTTTTTACAATTTCTGCAAAATATGTTGAAAAATAAAATTTTTCAACAAAAAATGATTTTGAAATTTATTTTTAAATTTCAACAAATTTTGCGGAATTATTTTTTAAATTCCGCAACAAAAAATGTTGAAAATTAAAAATTTTCAACAAAAATTTTTCATGTGTTAAAATTTATTTATGCAAAGAGAACTGCGTGACGAAGGAACGCAGTTCCAAGAAATTTTATTTAAGAATAGTATATACGTGTAATATTATTACTAGTAATTTCAACAAATATGTTGCGTGTGTTAATAGGAATTTTTGGCGAGGGGATCTTTTTCGGTCTTGGCGATTTTCGATTTCGA
>JAEOTV010000006.1 GCA_016839635.1 Promethearchaeota archaeon
ATTCCCCAAATGGCAAACACATATCCGGCTGGTACGAATAAATTTGGATAAGAATCGGAGAGTTCACCTGCCGTTTTACCATTCAATGGGAGAAAAGACGATAAGAAATTTATTATTAACGATATAGGTACCGTAACGAGATTTCCAATAATTAAAATATTCTTTTTGTGTAATTCCATAATTTATCCCAGATTTACTCATAAATATTCCGTTAAATTTGTTTTTCCTACACTTAGTGCTTGGAAGTCCCTTCGAATTTGATTCGCAATTAATGCAAGGGATTTTTTCACCCCTTTAGTTTTTGGGATATCATAATCAGGGAGAAGTCGTATGACAATTCCATCATCACGATCATTAATGAGAATAAAAAAAGAAACTTTCTTTTCTCCTTCAATACTCAACGTTTTCACTATCATAGTATTTTCCTGTCTTGAAATATAAAATTCCGAAGATTTAATAATTCTATTTTCATCTTTAAAAAACAATGGTTGGAGTATAGGGAAGATTTCTTTTATCCTAACTTCACCATTAAGTACTATATGAGGCATTTTTGATTTTCAACTCGTCATTATTTGTAATCACGACTGGCTTTGTAAAAATCACCTTTCCCATAAAAACTAAGAAATTGAGTAAACAGGAATAAAACCATTAAAATAATCCCTAACATTTTTAGGATCAGAATTTCAGATGGATATTCAGATACCAAGAATAGGTAATTAATACCAAACCAAATCCAAGTTAATATCGGGGCGGAGATAAACATGACTGTTCTTTTCCATTTTTTTGCTTTTAGAAAAGAAAATAGATCATATTTTATTCCAAAAGCCGGCATAAAGTTACCAACTGCATTAAAAGGAAATCTAGCTTTTCTAAATGCGGATTTAAAAATAAAAATTGATTTAAACTTAATACCTAGTATTCTACCAAAAAACCAATGATAAATCACATGAGATAGAGTAAAATTCGCTAAGCTAAAGGTAATAAACAGAATTATTCCGATGATAAAGGGTAAATCCTGTGATAAAAAAAAAATATACAGCAATTGGACAATTAATACCGCTAAACCAAGTAAAGGAACTCCAATAAATGATTTAATCTTTGGAACTCGCCAACTCTCGTAAAAAAAGGAATCAATCTCATTCAAAATCATTAAATCTTTCTCTTCCTGGTCAGTTCTTCTTGCAACTCTTAAAGTTCTATGATACTTTTTCCAATGTTTTTTTCTGTTTAGTTGACCTATGTCTACATAATTAGCAAGCTCAGAAATATTTTGCCTATATTTTTTCTGCATATGAATCTCCTCAATTTATATCAATATTTATGCCACATACATTACAAGCTGCTACACCATGCTGGAGTTGATTCCCACAATTCAGACAGGGTGATCCAAAAACTCGTCCCTTTTCTTTAAAATAGAGTGAAACAGCAAAAATAATGCATACTCCTAAAACAAGTGCCCCAAGATAATATGGATATGCTTCATTATATTCAAAGAGAATAGTACCAATTAAAGGGCCAATTATTCTTAAAAATGAGCCTACGCTTTGATTTAATCCAAGGATTGCACCTGAATTTTCTACAGGAGCTTCTTTTGATAGAAATGCGCCTAAAGTAGGATTTGCTATTGAACTACCAAATGATAATGGAATTATCCAAATAAGCATCTCAAATAATGAGTTAACGGTGCTCAATCCGAGAAATCCTACTATTAAGAAGAAAATTCCTGATGTGATCAGAAATGTATCACTGAAACGGTTAGTTAATGGTCGTAATAATCCACCTTGAGTGACTACAACTACTAACCCAACGATGAAGAATATGATGCCTGTCAAAGATTCATTCAGGCCGAAACGAATTTGTCCTAATAAGGCAAGTGTAGACTGCATTTTCGAAAATGCTAATGATACTCCTCCGAAAAGAATTATGGATAAATAAATTGTTGGGTTGCGGGTAATTGTTTTGATTAATTTTGGTTGAATTCCAATTGAATTTTTAATCTTTCTTTTTTTGCGAACAGACTTTGGTAAAGATTCTGGTAAATACTTTAGGGCCGCTAGCAAATTCACCACCGCTAAGGACGTGGCAAGAAGAGCTGGTAATCCATATCCGCCGATTGCTGAGAGAATTCCTCCCAAACCGGGCCCAATTGCAAAACCAATCCCAAAAGCTGCTCCAATCAAGCCAAAAGCTTTTGCTCTATCTTTTCCTTCCGTTGTATCACTGATATAGGCTTGAGATGTTGGAAGTGTTGCGGCTGTAAATGCTCCTCCCACTAGTCTTGATAAAAAAAGCAATAGAAGGGAATTCACAAATACAACTGCTGTAATCAGTAATATTCCTAAACCTATGACTGTCCCCACCAGCCCTGCTAGAATAATTGGTCTTCGACCATACTGATCTGAAAGCTTACCCCAGACAGGTGCAAAAACAAAGCTCATTAAAGAATAAGAGCTAGCTAAAATCCCATAAATAAATGGGGTTGCTCCAGATTCAGTTGCCCAGAATGGTAATAATGGAATTATTATACCAAATTCAAGTAGATCAATGAAAACAGCTAATAAGAGGACTCCAAGTGCACTTTTTCTTATTGTTTCCCC
>JAEOTV010000165.1 GCA_016839635.1 Promethearchaeota archaeon
AAGGAGAAAGAATATTTATGAACGAGAACGAAAATAATCTTGATCAACATGAATTAGATAAAATTCGTATGAAAAAAATGAAAGCGATGATGGAAGCTAAAAGAAGAACGGAAGCGGCTCAAGAAAGAGTAATCTCTATTTCTGATAAGATTGATTACGTATTACAAGTAGTGTTAGCTCCAGATGCTTATAATTATTTGAGTAATCTAAAAATTAATGAACAATACGTTTATCAAGCTATATACAACGAGTTAATAAGCCCTGATGTCATACAGAATATAGATTATTTATTAACAATAATCAGAAGTAGAGGAGGTGTTCCAAGACAAATCCCTCTTGATGCTATCATATATTTAGAACGCAAAGTTAAGGGCATACGAAGTAAGATACAAGTGAAACGAGGAGATGATATAATGGATTTAGGCTCTTTTCTCACTAAAGATAAATAAAAAACTACTGTTCTCTCCCAGAAATTATTGCTACTACTTCCCATTCATTATTAGGAAGAGAATTTGCGGATATATCAAAAAATTGGAAAGCAAAAGGTCTACCAAATATCTGTTCAACCATATAACCGAAGGAACTTATTGTAAATATGAAAAGTCTTTTCAGAATAGAGTCTGTACTCGCACTTATATTCAACTTTTGCATAACATCTTCTACAACATCTACTTCTTTCTCACTATAATGATATTTGAAGATTAATTTAAAATCAACGGGAGTTGGGGCTTCTGGTTCTGAAAATGATAAACCTCTCTTTCTGAAGTGAAAAAATGTGTTTAAATAAAAAGAAAAAATTTCTTCATGATGATCTTTTAAGAGATGAGAAATACGAGAACGTTCTTTATATATTGGCCAGTAATTTTGCATTAATTCTAAAAGCCGAGGGTAATTTTTATATTTATTTTCGCTCTCTTTTTTTAAATAATTGAGTAATTGGTTTTTAAGTGGTTTAAATTCAGATTGTTCACCGACTCGAGTTATAAATTTCCGAAAGTTTTGACTCATTCTCTTAAGATGAAAAAATATTTTATATGAACTATTTATTACTTATTTTTTTTTTACTATGATATTTTGATAATACAAGTTCTCATATTTATTACTACTTTTTTTTGAATTTATCAATTATTACCTAGAAAATTAAAAGAGAATTATAATTTACATTAATATAATCAATAAGAATTCTACTTTTAACAGCAACAATGGTAGATAGAGTCGGGTTAATTTATACAGAGGATTACCAGAAATATGACTTTGGCAGAGATCACCCTTTAAGACCCTTAAGACTTAAGTTGACGTATAGTTTAATGGATAAATTAAAGCTATTAGAGCACCCAAGGCTTAAAATGATAAAGCCACGTTCAGCTACACAACAAGAAATTGAAAGAGCTCATTCATCAGAATATGTTGAGGTTGTAAAGAAATTAAGTGAAAATCCTAAAGATAGCAGTATAATTCCTTATCGCTATGGTTTAGGTCCTGGAGACAATCCCATTTTTAAGGGAATGTATGAGGCATCCGCAATGGTATGTGGGGCTTCTATTTTAGCTGCTGAAACTGTGTGGAATGATGAAGAATTCAAAATCACTTTTAATCCAGCAGGAGGGTTGCATCATGCCATGAAAAATAGGGCTTCAGGATTTTGTATTTTCAATGACATAGGAGTTGCTATACATCATCTTAAGAAATTAAAAGAAGATATTAGAATCGCTTATCTAGATATCGACTGTCATCATGGAGATGGTGTTCAATGGTTATTTTATGATGATCCGAATGTTTTAACTATATCTTATCATGAGGATGGAAGATTTCTCTTTCCAGGAACAGGAAGCGTTAGTGAGATAGGAGAAGGAAATGGAAAGGGATATTCTATCAATTTTCCTTTACTTCCCGGAACATATAACAAATCTTTTATTAACCTTTTTAGAAAAACTGCTCCAAAATTATTAGAAGCATATAACCCAGATATCCTAATAACTCAACTTGGAGTTGATACATATTTTGACGACCCACTAACTCAAATGGGCCTTTCATTGGCGGTTTACAGAGACATTGCTCAAACTATAAAAACTTCAGCCCGCGAATATTGCCATAATAAGTGGTTAGCATTAGGTGGTGGTGGTTATCTAATGACAATTGTTCCAAGAGCTTGGACTATTTTCCTAGCTAGAATGCTCGATGTAGAATTAAAAAACGAATTACCGGATAGTTGGATAAAGGAAGTTAGAGAAAGTGCCCCTTATGAAGAAACTCCCTATTTACTCTGGGATAGGGGTGAAAAAGTAGAAGTCCAAATGCTTTCACATCCAGAAATTGCGAAAAAGATTATTGATTATACGAAAGCTCTAATTGAAATCTCAGATGAGAAATTTCTACCAAACTTGAGTAAAGCCTAATAATATAAAATCAGATTTTTACTATGATTGGATTATAAAGCTTTTAATAACAATTTATTAAATCTTTGAACTGTTCCCGTTTATTTTCTTGGATTTTTTTTTATTATTCAAGATAAAGATCTAAATTTTGCCAATGAAATGACAAATCTTTTATCTACTCATAGTGCGAAATCAGAATCATTTTACCATAAAGCTATTAAAAGATTATTTTTCAAGTTCATTTCTGATAGTAATAAAAAAATTATAGAAAAATCGCTTGAGAAATGTATCAACAATAGAAGGGCTGATGTATATTTTAAATTGAATTCTGGAGAAGAAATTGTTATCGAAGTTCAAAATTCAAAGATATCTGTAAAAGAGATAATTGAACGAACTAAGCACTATAATGATGCGGGAATGTATGTGCTATGGGTTCTCTATGGGAATGGAGCCTGTGTTGCTTCACCTAAGTCTGCTGAAGATAAAAAAGATTTGAAAGTTAGTATAGTCGAAAATTTTTTATTTGGAATGTACGGTGGAAGAGTCTATTATGTCAATTTAAATTTTTATAAAGATAAGATTACAATCTCACCCCCCTTCGCTTTATATTTTTCTAATTCATCAAGTAAGAAGAATAGTAGAATTTATCGAGCTAAATATGAGAGCTATTATATAAAAAATGTCAATTATACAAGAATTCCTAGTTGGAATTTACTCTGTGTAGATTATAATGACCATAAATTAGCTAGATTTTATGATAAAAACGTTAAAAGAATATTGAAAGACAGTATCAATGGTTTTTACCATATCACATCCGAGAATCATAAATCTGAAAAGAAATTACTTAATTCTATTTTTAATAATTTTAAAAATAAATATGGGATTATATTAATTCTAATTGCGATTTATGAACTAAACCAAGAAAAACGGATTAGATTCAATCAAAAAATCATTAAAAAAATCCAGAGAAAAATACCTCCTCAGCCAGGACCATCATCCCATATAGGATAATTATCCATGCTCCCATTGGTAGGAGGGAGATAATACGGAGTATCACCAATACCATCATCATCTGCGTCTACACCAGTATAATCTGACCAAAAATTGCCAGTATTGACATATGGATGATTCCATTGATTATTTGTTCCTAATTCATCCACAGCGTTTATTCCATTTTCGATAAAATCATTATAAAAAATTATATTTTGATCACTATAACGTAAACTAAAACCCCAGTAGATATTGTTTGTTAGATTATTGTCTGAAATTTCAGAATTACTTTCATAATCAAGAAATAATCCACCTATATTATTATGAATTAGGTTGTTATAAATTACTGTATTATCACATAATTTCTGAGAAATCCCAAACATATTAAATTTCATAGTATTGCGATGATATGCATTATTATTACTAGGTGATGTATTAATTCCTGAAATATAATTATCAAATAGGATATTATATGAAATATTATGGTAATTACTCCTTTCTAATAAAATACCATTTTCATTATCATAAATATCGTTATCAATTACAAAACAATACTCACAATTCTCCATTCTTATGCCTTCAAAATTATCATAAATAGTATTCTCATACATTTCGCAATGATCCACATTGAACAAATCAATACCTGCGTAGGAAGCATTGGAAAGATCACAATTCATGATTATTACTCTAACATTAGAATCTCTTATCCTGATACAACTTTCATTACCATTAGCATCAAGAATTAAGTTTTCTATGATATATGGATCCCCACTAGTGCCTGAACCGGAGCACCATGGTTGAGAGCTTGCCCAATTCCAATTATAAGTACCATCTCCATCGATAAAAATCAGACTACCAGAATCATTTCCTCCATTTCCCCCCCACCATTGTTTTCCGGACTAAGAATTAGATAATAAGTTGAAATTCCTAAAAATATAAAACTTATCACTAATATTGAAAGACTAATAGTTAATTTTGTTCGAGATTTCATTGTAATTATTATTTATTATTCCCTCAATATCTTAATCTAAATAATCTATATATATCTTCTGTACGAAAAAACCACAAGTTCTCAAAAATGGAAATTTCATTAGTAATTATATAGCACTTTGTGCAAAAATTGTTTTGAAAAAATTGTCATTTTTTTCATATGAAAAAAAAGGAAATTTTTAAATACTAGTTTTTGATGAATATTAATTGTAAATGAAAAAGATCGGAATATCATGATACTAAAATATATTCTTATACCTAATGCCGTTGAATCGGCAAAATACCTCAACCCTTAACCCTGTTATTAGATAAATACGTCTCCTCTTTTTGCAATTTTGAATATCATG
>JAEOTV010000166.1 GCA_016839635.1 Promethearchaeota archaeon
CAAGGGAAGAAAGAAAAAATGGATGAATTAACAGAAAACATCAGAAAAAATATGGACAAAATAAAACATAAAATCGTGGTAATCTCTGGTAAAGGTGGAGTAGGAAAAACCACAGTAGCAGTAAACCTTGCTATGAGTTTGGTAAGTGTTGGATTAAGAGTCGGAATCTTAGATGTGGATATAACAGGTCCAAATATATTAAAAATGTTGGGTATCGACCCAAATCTTAAACCAAGGGTTGATTCTGAGAAAAAAAGATTTTATCCTGTAAATGGACCTTTAAATCTTAAGACAATGAGTATGGCATTTCTTATTGAAAGTTCAGATTCACCAGTTATTTGGAGGGGGCCAATGAAGATGAGTGCAGTAAGACAATTTTTAGGAGAAGCAATTTGGGGAGAATTGGATTATTTAATATGTGATTTACCACCAGGAACTTCTGATGAAACATTGGACATATTGCAGCTTATACCTGATGAGAACGTCATCGTAGTCTCAACTCCTCAGGAAGTTGCTTTAATGGATGCCCGAAAAACTATTCGAATGGCTCAGATAATGGAAAGAAAGGTATTAGGATTAATTGAAAACATGTCTGGCTTTAATTGTCCTCATTGTGGAGAATATATTGACTTATATCCTCCAGGAGGAGTAGAAAAAGCAGCTCAGGACTTTGATATCCAGCTTTTAGGTAAAATTCCGTTCGAAATAGAAGTAAGTCAGCAAGGAGATCAAGGAATGCCATTTACCTTAAAATATCCTGAGAGCAGCTCGACTAAAGCATTTAAAGCTACCGTTAAAAAGATTAGAGAAATACTGGAAAAATAAAATAATCATTTTTAATCCTATTAAAATTAGTTATTTAAATAATTCTTATAATGACTTAAGATTAGTAATTATAAAATGCCACTAGATAATATAGATAAATGGGTAGAGGAACTTCAGAAAGAAATTGATGAAGAGGAAATTAAAAGATATAATAAATATATTGTTGAATTATATCAAAACCCAAAAAATTGGGGTAAACCTGCGGACGATGAGATAAGTGTATGGCATGCATATGAAGGAACATGTGGAGATACAATGCAATTCTTTCTGAGGATTAAGGAAGGTATAATTGAAAAAGCAAATTTTATTACAGATGGCTGTGGTGCTACAGTAGCAGCGGGAAGTCAAACTACTATGATGGTAGAAGGCCAAGCATTAGAATTTGCTGAGAATTTACAACCAATTGATGTTGAAAATGCTTTAGGTGGCTTACCTGATGATCATAAACATTGTGCTGAATTAGCAGTAACTACTTTAAAACACGCGATTGAGAAATACAAGATTCAAAGTTCTTGATATGGGTTCTCAATAAAAAAACATGAAATATGTATATGGACCTGTTCCTAGCAGGAGATTAGGGAAATCATTAGGAGTTGATCCAATTCCTTCTAAAACGTGTAATTTTCAATGTATCTACTGTCAATTAGGAAAAACAACCAACTTTACTAATATCCGGAAAAATTATTTCCCAAAGAAAGAAATTTTAACTGAAATCGAAAAAGCAATCAAATTAAATGAAAATAAATTTGATTATATAACATTTGTAGGGAGTGGGGAACCTACACTATATAAAGATTTAAAGGATTTGATCATAAGAGCTAAAGAGTTATCTGAAAAACCTGTTTGTGTGATTACTAATGGAAGTTTAATTTATCAAAAAGATGTTCAGAATACTTTACTTTCTTCAGATGTAGTTCTACCTAGTTTGGACGCTTGGGATGAAAAATCATTCATAAAAATAAATCGACCTCATCCCTCCATTAACTTTGATAATCTAATTCAAGGATTTATAGATTTTAGGAAAAAATTCACAGGTAAATTTTGGATTGAAGTAATGCTAATGAAAGGGGTTAATGATACAAAAGAAGAATTATTAAAAATTAAAGAAAAACTAGATTTGATAAAACCAGATAGAATTGATATAAATGTTCCAATAAGACCTCCAGTTGAAAAATGGGTAAAAA
>JAEOTV010000007.1 GCA_016839635.1 Promethearchaeota archaeon
ATTCATATTTCTGTTTTAGGGTTACAATTAAAAAATTCATTTTCTGGATTTGGAATAATTTCTGCTTTCCATGGGTTAGCAATTTCGCTTTCAAAATGTGTGATGTCTCAGCAGATTTCAAAAGTACCATGTTTGATGGCTGGAGTGATGTAGAATTTATTGACTATGGAAATAATATCATGATTGGGCAAGGGGCTCAGATCTTTTCAAGTATTATCATAAGAATTGAAAATCAAGATTATTTATTAATTAAGAGAGTGATCGTTGGCGATCATGTTGTTTTAGGTGGAAATTCAATTGTAGCACCAGGAACGATAATAGGAAAGGGAACAACCTTAGGTGTATGGACAATAACACATATTAATCAAATATTAGACCCTGATTGGATTTATTTTGGTTCTCCTGCCCGAAAATATCAGCCTGTTCAACGAGCTATTGAAGAAAGTAAGAAAAAAGCAATGAGAAGGATAGTTGATACAGGTGAGAGAATTGCATACGATATTGACCAATTCAAAAACAATCAGAATAATAAAAAAAAGATTTGAAAAATCTAATTATATTTAAATTTCTTTCAAATTGAATCTCTCTTGTATAAATCATAAGTGAAGGATAGATATATGAAAGAAAAAGTAAAGAGATATATATTAAGTTTTAAAATTATTACTTATTACGAAAATTATAATTTAAACCTATGATAAAATATGTATAAACTAGTCCTTTTAAGACATGGGGAAAGCACTTGGAATAAAGAAAACAGATTTACTGGGTGGACCGATGTAGACCTTTCAGAAAAAGGAATTCAAGAAGCAAAGGAAGCTGCTAAATTATTAAAAGAAGGAGGATACACATTTGATATAGCATACACATCAGTATTAAAGAGAGGAATTCGAACTTTATGGATTGTTTTAGAAGATATGGACTTGATGTGGATTCCTGTATATCGTTCTTGGCGTTTAAATGAAAGACATTACGGTGCTTTGCAGGGTTTTTATAAATCAAAAATGGCTACTGAAGTGGGTGAAGAACAAGTATTAATATGGAGAAGAAGTTATGATATTCCTCCTCCAGCTCTTAAAACTACCGATCCAAGATATCCTGGAAATGAGAAAAAATATGCAGATCTAAAATCCAATGAAATTCCTTTAACTGAATGCTTAAAAGATACAGTAGCAAGAGTACTACCTTATTGGCACGAAGTTATTACCCACACTATAAAATCTGGTAAAAAGGTATTGATCTCAGCCCATGGAAATAGCTTAAGAGCGCTTGTAAAGTATCTTGATAACATGCCCGATGAAGAAGTTGTGATATTAAATATTCCTACTGGAGTACCCTTAATATACGAGTTAGATGATGACTTAAAGCCAATCACTCATTATTATCTTGGCGACCAAGAAGAAATTCAAAAAGCAATAGAAGCTGTTGCCAGCCAAGGAAAAGCAAAATGAGGATTAAAAAAATTAGAAATTCCCGTTTTATTTATTGTTTTATTCTTTTACAAAAAAAGTAAGATTGAATAATAAAAAAAAAAAATTTAATTTCAATTACTCCCATTTCATTCCAGCCATTTTATAAGAATCTGAAACACCTATTAGAAGTTCAACATTCATATGAAAACCTTCAAATTGTAGACCAAACGGACTAAAATATTTCCAGATTTCCATGCTAGCTTCCTCTAATTTACCCTTTTCAGTATAAATTAAGTGATATTGTTTCATACCATCATTCCCTGCGGGAGTATTAAACACTCGCCACTTTGTAACATATGGTATCTCCCGTGGTTGTTTAAGGTACATCTTGCCAACTTCCATACCTTTATGAATGGGATACCATGTAGTTACCATCAAAATACCCATTGTTAATTATTACCTCTGATTAATTTAAAAATTGGATTTACAGTAAGTTGTTATCTATTACAATCCTATTTAAAAATTTCCATTTATGTAAAAATAATATTAAAGATTCAGTTAATAAAGTAATATCATTTTATTTTGTCAAGAAATGTGAAATTAAATAGCTATAAAAAAAAAAGGAAATTGAATTGATAATTTAAATTACTCCCATTTCATTCCTATCATCTTATAAGAATCTGAAACTCCAATTAGAGATTCTGTTTTTATATAATACCCCTCAATTTGGCTTATAAAAGGAAGAAAATATTTATAAACCGCCATTGATGCCTCTTCTAACTTTCCTCTTTCTGTATAAATTAAGTGGTATTGCTTCATTCCATCTTTCCCATCAGCAGTATTATAAACACGCCATTTTGTAATATGGGGTATCTCCCTAGGTTGTTTTAAAATTATTTTAGCAACATCCATGGTTTTATGGGGGGGGTACCAAGTAGTTATCAATAATATGCCCATAATTCGTCAATACTTTGAAATAGTTTTTGAATTGGATTAACGGTAAGTACTTATCTATTACAATTTTATTTAAGAATTTCCATTTTTGTAAAAAAATATTAACAAAGAATATATGCTTTAGCGTAATTGTTCTATAATAGAACAGGAGGTTTTCTATAATGGTAAAAAAATCATTTATTGATAATCCAACAGTATCAAGCATTGTATTCTATCCTCGAAAAAGCTCAATACCAACAATGTTAAGCCCTAATACTAAGATTCTAAAATTAGAAGTTAGCAAAAAGATAACTATTGGAGGCTTTTTCTATCTAAACGATTTCAATTTACCAACAATTTTAATGTTTCATGGAAATGGTGAAATCGCTTCAGATTATCAAAATTTTTTAGATTTCTTTTTTGACTGTGGAGTAAATCTAGCTGTAGTGGATTTTCGGGGATATGGATTTAGTACTGGAAAACCAATATATAGTAGTTTAATTTCGGATGCTTTACCCATTTATAATGAATTTTATAAATGGATGCTTAAACATAAAATAAAGGATTCCCTTTTTCTCTTAGGTAGATCTCTTGGGAGTGCTTGTACTTCTGAGATAGGAGCCCATAATCCAGAAAGTTTACGTGGAGTAATATTTGAAAGTGGATTCGCTAGTATGTATAATATGATGACAAGATTATTTAGAGTTAGTGGTCCTGATGTTAGTCCAGAGGGTTTAAGTGATTATTCCAATGATACAAGAATAAGAAAGTTTCAAAAACCAGTTTTGATTATTCATGGCACCAATGATTGGATTATCCCTTGTGATGAAGGGAAATTAATTTATGAAAATATTCCTGAAGGAGTTGACAAAAAATTAGTC
>JAEOTV010000167.1 GCA_016839635.1 Promethearchaeota archaeon
GTATTTGCCTATTCTGACGTATCTCATGAAGAAGTAATGCATAAAGCCTCAAGAGCTCTTGCTGCAGGTGCTAATTACCGATTAATTTCTGGAAGATTCACCCAACTCAAAGCTAATAAACCCATGGTTGCTATATGTGCCGTAAGAACAGGATGTGGAAAAAGTCAAGTTTCTCGAGCCACATATCGATATTTACAGAGTAAAAGATATAAAGTTGTAGCAATTCGTGAACCTATGCCTTATGGCGATTTAGTCCAACAAAATATTATGAGATTTGAGAAATACGAAGATCTAGATACATACGATTGCACTATTGAAGAACGGGAAGAATATGAACCATATATTAGACAAGGATTAGTGATCTATTCTGGAGTCGATTATGAGAAGATAATTAGAGAAGCTGAGAAAGAAGCAGATGTAATTATTTTTGATGGGGGAAATAATGAGATTTCTTTCTATATTACTGATCTATTATTTGTCGTTGTAGATCCTTTAAGACCTGGACATGAGAATAAATACCATCCTGGAGAAGTGAATGCTAGGTATGCAGATGTTTTTGTAATAAATAAAATGGACAGTGCGAGACCAGAAGATGTAAAGATCGTAGAAAAAAATCTGAATGAATTGAATTCAAATGCAATAAGAGTGTATACAAATTCAGTTGTCAAAGCAGAAGATCCTTTAAAATTGAAAGGAAAGAAAGTTGTAGTCGTAGAGGATGGACCAACATTAACTCATGGAGGTATGTCAATTGGTGCAGCATATGTTGCTGCTAAAAATGCAGAAGCAAAAATTGTAGACCCGAGAAAATATTTAGTAGGATCTATAAAAGAAATTTTCGAAGATTTCCCTCAAATTACACAAATTGTACCTGCCATGGGATACACAGACCAACAAATAGAAGACTTAGAAAAAACACTCAATAATGTGAAAGCAGATATTATTTTGAATGGAAGCCCTATAGACTTGACCAAATTAATCAAAACTAATAAGCCAATTGTAAAAGTATCCTATGATATCGAATCAATTGGAAGACCAACGATTGAAGAAGTTCTAGATGATTTTATTAAGAACTTTTTAGAAAAATAGTTACTTTTTTGAATTAAATTTTTTAAAATTTTTCAAGTAATGAATGTACCACCAGAGACATGTACCGATCACTACAATAATTTCATCGAGTTTTTGGAAATAGAAGTATAAAATTACTTCCTTTTTTGTAATCTTCTGGAATTACGTTATCTACCCAGATTTTTGCCTTATATGTGTCTAAAATGGTTTTAACAAGGGATAATCCTAAACCAGATCCACTGATGCTTTTATTTTCATCAATTTCTCTTGTAAAAATATTTTTTTTAATCGAATCTGGAATTCCTATCCCATTATCAATAAATTCAGCTTTTAAAAATCGTTTTCCGTTATCTTGAATGTTAGATATTCTAATAACAATTTTAGCAGTTATATTATCATTATATATAATAGAATTAAAAAGAATATTTTTAATGATATCAACTAAAAATTTATTAGCAATTACAGAAGTATTTTGTGTTTGCAATTGAATTTGAATGTCCAAGTCTTTTTTTTGAATTCTTAATTTAGTTTTTTCAATAGCCTCTTCTAAATCTTTTTTAAAATCTCTTCTCTTCAATAAATGTTTAGATTTTGAAAATGTATCAAAAATCCTAATATTTTTAATTAAATTTCCTAATCTCCCAATTTGGGTTTTGATCAAATATAAAAATTTACTATTAGTTAAATTTTCATAAGTTTTTAAGTCAATCTCACATAATTCTACTGCCATTAACATATTTTGTAGAATGTTATTAGTATCATGGACGAATAGGTCTTTGTAAAAATTTTCTCGATTATATGCTTTTCGATACTTTTTTATAGACTTTTCTAAATTCATTCCAGAGAACCAAGTCAAGAATGCTACTAAGACATAAATAAATAAACTAATAAAATTAGGAGTGAATCCTTCAATAATACAAATAAAAATGTTTCCCAAAATAACAAAAAATGAGACAATAAAACTGGTAAACGGTTTTATTAAAAAGCCTGCTATGACAATAGGTAATACGAATAAAAGTAGAGACCTACCTAGAACAAGCTGATAAGGTGTATCAGCAATAAATATAAGTATGGAGATAAATATTAAAAAAAGATAATTAGCTAATCCTTGAGATAAGTAATTATTAATCAAAAAGATAATTATACATCCAATAAGGGTGATAACTGAGATACTCATTAACGAATAGAAATCAATTGAACTAACTATAGGAGACCAAAAAAAGAATAAAATAGAATATAGCAATATTACTCCCATGGAAATTAATGCAATTCCTATAGATAAAATATTTAGAACTTTTCTTTTTCTCAACTCTTCAGGATCATTTTTATGTATCAAAAAAAAAAAATTTAAAACTCTTTTTATAAATAAGTGCATCCTTTACACACCATTTAGTAAAAAAAAAAGACTAAATATAGAATAATATAATTCTTATATAAATTTAATTAGATTATCAAAATATTGAACTTCAATAATTAGCGAATTCATTCCATAATTTTGATAAAGTCATTTTAATTTTTTTTCTTCTTTATACTTGCCTTAGAGATAATTTTGATAGAATAAGAAGAATTTCCTTAGGTTTTTTATGTTTAATAATAAAATAATAACTATTATCTCTCTAGTCGAGAGGTAGAAAGCGATTTTATTTTTAATGAGAAAATAAAAGTACACTAATAAAAACTTGAGGATTTTAGTAAAAAGTTTCTAATAGTGTAGCTCTTTCTTAAAGTTATTTTTTTAAATTTTCACCAGCCTATTTTATTTTTTTACCCTCTTCATATAATGGATGTAAATCCCGAGACCTACAAAGAAAACTCCCAAATCCATTGATAAGGCTCCAATCCAAGTACGATATACACCAAGTCCTATGTTTACAGCATCATTAAAAAGTAATGGTACTCCAGTCGCATTAGGATTTATTACACTCATTGGCCATCCAATCAGATCTAAAACCCAGTGGCTAAAAACTACTAATCCTATAATCAATGTGGTATTTAAGTCAATCATACTCCAACTTATTGATTTGTTTATTTTATCTTTTTCATTCTTTATATTTTTGCGCATAGTAATGAATGCAGTTATGATCATAGCAACTATTGTCCAAATAACAGACATAAAAAGTCCATGAGAGATCCATAATGCTGATATAAATATAAAAGATAGGAGATCAATTAACATAGCACTTATTAATAAAGCCCACAGAGGGATTTGAGGAGCGAATCTTTTGGTTGCCAATCCTATTCCAAAATGAGCTAAAGCAGGCATAATATTTAAATAAATAAAAGGTATAATAAAAATTCACTAGACCAATTTTTAATACATTCAACTTTTAGTACTACTTAGTCTAAGAATAATCTGAAATTTAGGCTCCTAATCCCTTTTGTTCTATACCAAAGGTTTATAAATAGAAACTTACTTATAGTAATTATATTACCATCGGTAAGTAGATTACTATAAGTAAAAGTTAAATAAAATCATTAAAAAAAAGGTTATATAAATGACTACAGACATTTATTATTTTTCAGGAACGGGGAATTCTCTTTTTATTGCAAAAAAATTACAGAAACATATTTCAGGTTCAAAACTTATACATATCGCCGCAATTTTAAATGAAAAATCAGATAATAACATAATATCTACCGCAGATAATATTGGGTTTGTTTTTCCTTGTCATGGACTTACAATCCCAATTCCAGTAAAAAAATTCTTAAAGCTTCTTGTTCTGAACTCTTCCAAATATATATTTGCAATAGCAACTCGAGGAGGAAGTGTTTTTCATGGATTTTCAGCTATAAACAAAATTCTTAACAAACAAGGAAAGCAATTAAATGCAAGTTTTATCATCGATATGTGGATGAATGATCCAAAGTTGAAATTTTTTTCAATTCCTTCAAATGAAGAACTAAAAGACATGGAAGTGAATATACTAAAGAGAATTAGAATTATTAAAGACATAGTAGCCGATCAAAAAGAGTATCATGACAATATAAGTGGAGATACTTTTTCAGGTTTTAATTCAATTAATTACATTTTAGAAAAGCTTATAACATTTACAGTACACCACATAGCCCCAAAAGTTAAAAAATATTTCTATGCAGATTCAAAATGTATAGGATGTGGAATTTGTGAGAAAGTATGCCTTTCTCAGAAAATAAAAATAGTAGATGACAGACCTATATGGCAAAAGCACATCGATTGTTATTATTGTTATACATGCTTAAATTATTGCCCTACAGAATCAATTCAAATATACTCTAAATTCTATATGAAATCCTATACTAAAGAAAAAGGACGATATCCACATCCTTATGCAAAAGTAAAAGATATGATTAACCAAAAGAAAATTCCTTTCACAAAGTTAAATCAATATAATAAGTACTCTACTTTTGGTAATAAAGAAAAACCTGCAATAACAAATCTAGAATTGGTGAATTAAAATTTCTCAATTAACAAGAAGAGAACGGGAAAAGTTACAGCGCCGCAATGATATACTTGAAGCTGCTGAAAATAGGTTTTTTAAAAATAGTTATGATGAGGTTTCTATGGATAAAATTGCTGAAGATTTAGAGCTTTCTAAAACAACACTCTATCTGTATTTTAAGAATAAACCATCGTTGTATTTTGCAGTAGTGATTAAGGGAGTTGTTATCTTAAGAGATAAATTTAAAGAAGCAGTAAAAAAGGAGACAACCGGATTAGGAAAAATAAAGAGCATAATTTTGACTTTCTATGAATATATACAAATATATCAAGATTATTATCATCTTAATCTTTCAGTTAGAGTCCCTCGTTTCATGAAAATGCTTCAAAATGTTGATAGTGATGGTCCAGAGATAGAAAATGCAGAGGAATATACTCAATTAAAAAAAGAATTACTAGATATAATAATTGAAGCTATTAATTTAGGAATTAAGGATGGTACTTTAAGAAAAAATTTGGATCCCATACAGACAGTAATGTTTATAAGTTCTGCCATAGAAGATATGGTATATCTATCTCCTGTGAATCAATTACTTTTAGAGATGAGTGGTGCTACAGCGGAAACTTATCTTAATCACTCAATTGATTTGTTATTGCAAGGGATAGCTGTAAAAAAGTAAAGAAAAAGAGTGGTAAAAAATGGAGAAAAAGAAAGTATTAATTGCATATGGGACTCGTTATGGAGCGACTGCTAGTACTGCAGAAGAAATTGCTAAAGTTCTTCAAAGTGAAGGACATGAGGTAAACGTTGTAAATCTCAAAAATGAGAAAGTCAAAGATATCTCTGAAATTGAACTGGTAATAATTGGGAGTGGAATGAAAATGGATATGTGGACAAGTAAAGCTAAAGATTTTTTAAAGAAATTTAGTAAAGAACTCAAGGAAAAAAAAGTGGCAATATTCGTGTCTTCTGGTGGGCGAGCTCTTATGGAATATAAAGGTGAACATGATGAAATTAGTAGAATTACTAAAAAATATCTTGAAGATAAAGCTTCTAAATATAATTTGAATCCAATCTCGATGACCATGTTTGGAGGTATCTGGGATTATAATCAGATGGGCAAAATTTATAGAAAATTCTTAGACGCAGAAAGAGAAAATTTCATCCCTGCAGGAATTAAAGAAACAGAACCAGGAGTCTACGATTCAAGAAATTGGGATGAGATCCGTGAATGGGCTAAAGAATTAGCTAGTAAGATTTAAAACAACCTGTTTCAGATTAAAACAACTTAGAAATATATTATATCTTTTTTTTAAATTTTTTACTTAAATTCGTTTAAATAATATTTAATTCGAAAGTCTCATTAAATCATCCATAGTTTAAAATTATGTTTAACATTTAGAACTTAATTGTGTAAAATTCTATGATTTTAGCAGAAAAAGAATATGAAATCCAAGAGGTTCAAAAGGGTTATGCTGACCGAACATTATATATTGATCTTTCAAAAAATAAAATTGAGATCAAACCGGTTACTGATGAAATGAAAGAGAAGTTTATCGGTGGGAAAGGTTTTGATTTATGGTTAATGTGGAATTCACTTCCAAAAGATAAAGCAATTAAGTGGGATGATCCTGAAAATGAAATATGTATTTCCTCTGGACCATTAGGAGGGAGTATCTTCTATCCAGGATCAGGTAAATCATTAGTGACTTCAATTTCTCCCTTAACAGGTATAATTGTGGATAGTAATGTAGGGGGTTACTTCGGACCATATCTTAAATTTTCTGGATTTGATGCTATTGAGATTCAAGGAAAAGCTGAACACCATGTGATAATATTTATTGATGGAATAGAAGGGTCAATCCATATAAAAAAAGTAGAATATTCGGATGGATTTTCAGAATATTCCCATGAACTCACTCAACAATTAACAGAAAAATATGCGAAAGACGATGCTGAAAAAAGACAAATCTCAGTTGTTAGTAGTGGTCCAGCAGCTAAACACTCAAAATGGGGGATGCTAAATTTTTCTTGGTATACAACTACACGTAAACATGCTTCTGTCAAGCAAGCTGGGAGAGGTGGAATAGGAACTGTATTTGCTAATAAAAATATAAAGGCAATAGTTTGTCGTTCTCCTAGAGTGACAATAAAATCTAACAATCCCGCAGATTTAGAAACTGCCAGAGAGTTAGGTAGAGTTCATAGTAAAGAAATTGTTGATATTGATCCTTCTCAGAATGAAATGAGAAGAGTTGGAACGGGATATTTACCAGATATAATGAATGTGGTTGATCTTTTACCTGTTGAAAATTTTCGATTTGGATCTCATAAAAAGATAAAAGACAAAAATATACCTTATAATCGTGAAGAGATGCGTAAAGTTTATCATGTTAAGGAAGGAACAGATGGTTGTTGGATTGGCTGCACAATGAGTTGCTCACATTATACTCTAGGACATAAAGTTATGACTGGTCCATTTAAAGGTCAAGA
>JAEOTV010000168.1 GCA_016839635.1 Promethearchaeota archaeon
ATGTTTTATCCTCTTGTTTACGATTTTCAAACAAGAGATTGCACTTTTGATAAAGATTGCCCTAGATTTCATTTATTTTATCAAGATAAAAAGATTTTAAGAATTACATGTGATAACTTAAGGAATTTTCTTAAATTCCAATTAAAAATTGATTTAAGTTAAGCAAGTTCTTTTTTATCATCTTCAACATTGATATCATGATCGATTTCATATTTCTTTTCTTCATCAACATCTCTTTTTGTTATTTTATTGCGTCGTTGCTCAGCATATTTGTTCCTCTTCAATTTAATTATTGGTATTCCAAAATATACCCACCCTGGTTCTAATATTTGATTATAGACAGAATTTGATATGGCACCAACCATCGTCTCATTGCCTACAATTGTGCCTGGTGCGATTGTTGCTTCTCCTCCAATGAGAACATAATCACCAAATATCACTTTTTTGATAATTAAATATTTACCAATAACCATAGAAGACATAATATTCGCTCCTTGCCCAATTAACACCTTTCGCCCGAAATGAATAAACTCAGTATCACACCATGAATCGTATAAAGCACAAGAAAGACTCATTTTTATACCCAACCATTTAAAAACCAGTATATCCATCCAAGGAAGAGGCCAATTTCTTACTAACCATAACACAATTTTCTTTAATTCAGTTCGTAGGCACCAAAATTCAAAATCATGATCACCTTTTTCAGCCTTAAATACTCCTTCTTTTGGTTTATGAATTAAATTTATTAGAATAAGGAATAATTTACTAAAGATTAAACAACCAATAATAAATATAAACCACATAATAAATACCATTGCTGGTAGAAAAAAGATTATTAATAACCCATTTTGAACATAATAAGTGTATGTATAAAATACTATCGAGTCTAACATCCCTGAAAGCCAGAAAATTGGGATATATATAATTAGAAATTTAATATTAACTCTGCTTATAGCGCTACTAGTAACAAAATCGATCCTTAAATCTTTTTCACTCTCTTCATTTAAGTCTTCCCCACTTACCATTGAAGTATCAGGCTTTTCTTCCTCTTCTATTATTTGTTCTAATGTGTCTGGGTTTATTTTTAAATAGTTTCTTATTTTTCTTTTTGACAATTTACTGAGTGGTCTAGCACCTCCTGAAAAATAATAGTTATTACCTTGTATAAAGCTATGTTTTGGAGTGGAAGCGATAGGGAGTAAAAAAGAGTTATCTTTTATTTCAGTACCTGGGGCAATTAAATTTTTTGCTGCCGCAGTAACATTGTCACCAACTTTAATTTTAAAATACGTAATATCTCCAAATATACCATCAATCATATGACTAGAAAATGCTGAATTAACTCCGAGATAGCAATTTTTCCCAATTTCTAAAAATTTATCGTTTACTGGAGACTCTTCTATTGTCGTACCTTTCCCAATTTGGCTAGCGTTTATAAAATTATAAAGCCAAGGTAGCAACCATGGAAACATACCTTTAGAGAAGGCATTTTTTGGGTATTTTAAGATAAAAGATCTTATATGATAGTAGTTTAAAGTCTTGCTAGGGAAGTTCCTGGGTATAACGCCTGGTTGAGAAGGAGACTTTTTTTCCGACAAACTCCAAAAGAAGCGAGCAACAAGACCTATTAGATATAAACGTATTAAATAACATCCAATAATAACTAAAGGCATGGTTAATAAAGCCAAAAGAGGTTTTAAATTAAAAAAAATTGAAAGAAAATTTGTTGTTCCTAAAAAGGAAGGGATAAAATAGATTAAGAAGTAAAACATGAATAAAATGGCAGGAATTAAATTTGAAATTAAATAAATAGTAAATAAGACAATAAGATACCAAAAATATTGGAATTTAATATCTTCTTTGATAATCTTTTTATGTGAACCACTTTCAATTGCATGTGTTTCAGAGTTTACCATATTAATCCTTACAAATCGAAATCATTTATAATTTTTAAGTTTTAATTAAGTAAATAATACTAAGAAGAGGGAAGAGTCTAAATTGTGACTATAGTTTTTATGTGATCACTATTTATCATGTAAGATTCAAAAGCTTTATTGATGCTATCTAAACTAAATCTACTTGAAATTAAATCCTTTACCTGAATTTCTCCCGATTTCAAGCCTTCAATTGCTTTCTCAAATGGACCACACCTGCTACTGTATAGCGTGAGCTCACGAACTACAATATCTGTAAGATTTATTGGAGTTTCTACTCCATGAGTGCTTTTAATATGAATTTTACCCCTAGTTCTACAAGATTCTATTATATCTTTTAAAGCGCTTGGACTTCCAGTTGTATCAATAACAATATCAGCACCTAAACCATTAGTCATTTTTCTGATCTCATTTGCTATATCTTTATAATCCCTCCTATTTATAACATGTTGAGCTCCTAACTTTTTAGCTAAACTAAGTTTTTTCTGTGAACCATCTACTGCTATAAATGTTAATCCCCTAGATTTTGCCACTTGAAGAATCAATAATCCTAACTTTCCAAGACCAAATATCGCCATATTTTTATCATTTTTTCCAATAGGCATCATTTCAAAAGTTTGATATGCAGCAGCAAGAGGCTCTATAAATGTAGCATCTTCATAAGAAATTGATTCAGGTATCTCATGTATTAAATATGATTCTAACGCTATAAATTCTGCGAGAGCGCCATCAATATCAATACCAATTGCTTTTCGAGATATGCATTGAGAATATAATCCTAACTTACAGTAGTAACAGTTAAAATCAATATCACTATTTATTTCAGATGTCACACGCTTATTTAGCCAAATTTTTTTGACTCTATCACCCAATTTTACAATTTCCCCCACAAATTCATGACCAAGGATTATTGGGGTAGGAGTTGGTAAGTCCCCTTGCAATATCGCCAAATCTGTTCCGCAAATACCTACTGCTTTTACACGAACTAAAACTTGTGAGTCTTTTAAAATCGGTTCAGGTACCATTTTAATTTTAATTTCCTTGCCGTCAAATATTGCTGCTTTCATCATTTTATTTTCTCATTTGAATACTTTATTTAAATTTTTGAAATTATAAGAAAAATCATTTAATTATAGTTTATAATTAACCATTTTTCCTATAAAGTTTATATTATCAAATCTGTACTTTTTTAATTTAGAATTTATATAGACCATCAGAAATACTGTTTTAAAGGATAATCTTATAATATTTCATTTCTAAAAAATTAAGTATTAAATCTAAAATTATGAAGAAAACAATTTTTAAATGGGAAATACTGGGAATTATATTCATAGTATTGCTCGGAGCTTTATTTCATTTTATGTTTCAGTTATCTAATTATTGGAGTCCATTAGGTGCTATTTTTCCGGTCAATGAAAGTGTTTGGGAGCATTTAAAATTACCATATTGGCCATTAATCATATTCTCTTTAATAGAATATAATTTTATTAAAGAAAAAGCGAATAATATTATCATAGGTAAAACAATTTCATTCATAATAAGTATCAGTACAATATTAATTATTTTTTATACATATACTGCTATAATTGGAGCAGAATTACTAATTGTGGATATATTAAGTTTTGTATTAGGAGTTATTATAGGTCAATTAGTAAGTTATAAAATATTGACAAAAGAGCAATTACCTACATTGTTTAATAATGCATCATGGATAATATTCATAGCATTTGGCATATTATTTGCAGTATTTACTTATTTTCCTCCGACTTTACCATTATTTCAAGACTCTGAGACTGGTCTTTATGGAATTATTGAGCATTTTATAAATATATAACATAATTATTTATTTTTTTTTTCTTTCTTTCTAGTATAACAATCTTATCATTAGTAAATTGAATTCCTTTGATTTTGATTTAGAAACTCAAAAAATATTCACTAAGCAATTTTCCAAAATTCAACCCACTGATTGGAAAAAATGGCTCGATATATCATCAAAAGAAGAATATGAAGAACTTGCTTTAAAAAATTCTGGGTTATCATCATTTAATGATGTTTTTGAGAGAGTTCAAAAAGAAAAAACAAATTCAAAAGATTTATCCATCGATCTTTATAATTATATAAGGAATCAACATAGTTCAGAGCCATTAATTGTCTGTCATAGTTCAGGTACAACAAATAGTAAGCTATCAGCTCTTAAATGGCTTCACATGTCGAAAAATATTATTAAAAAATATTGGGCTCCTGGAATGCAAGCAATATTTGAATCTAGTGGTCTTAATTCAAGCTCCTCTGTTATAATATTTGTTCCATCAAGACTTAAAACAGATGGACCAAATAGATATGAAGATAAGAACTTTATTTCTCTTTATTCTTCTGAATTTTCGCAGAGATTAATGTTATCCATAATAAAACCACATTCTTATATATTCTTTGAATACAAAAACTCTAGAAATTTAGAAGTAATCGCAAAAATTTTGTCATTAGACAATGTCTCTGCAGTTTCTGCTCCAGCTTTAACAATTCTAGGATGGGCTGATATAGAAAAATTTACATTTGGAATAAAAAATTCACTCGAATTCATAAAAATTGCTGAAGATCCGCTTTTAAATAAATTATTATTAAAAATTGAGAGAGAAGGAATTAAAAATGCTGCAAGGGAAATTCAAGCTCTGCTATCTAAGAAAATTTCTGAAGCAACAGTTGTTTTTGGTATTAGTTCTCTTTCAGAAAATAACTGGGATACAATACGCAAGTTTATGAATTGGGAAAAGGGTAAAGAAAGATTCATAAATCTATATGTAGCTTCTGAGATTGGTCCTTTTGCCGCTAGTATTACTAAGGATGACTTTAGTTTTTCGAGAACAGGAAAATTATATGTGTTTCCTTTAACTTTACCTGTAGTTGAAAGTAAGGGGAACAAAGAATTAATATCACGGAGTAAAAAAAAAATTGGGAATCTTTTAATATCGAAAGTAAATGAATCTAAAGTTTTTATTAATCTTGATGTAGGAGATATTATAAAAGTAGTTAATCAAGAAGCACTCCCTCAAATTGACGGTAAGATCCTACGTTCTAGTTTTAAGTTAAATTATCAAATAAAAGTTTCCGAAGAAATACAACTACCATCAATTTATAATGTATATGCTGGTGATTATTTTGCTTTCGACACATTTGAAGTTTATGATCCTCGTGATCTCTTAAATTGTCTAAAAATGAATTGTAATTTGGACATAGATTCTATTCTTCTATTAAAACAAAAGAAAATAAACGAAACTGTTTGGATATTAGTAATTCTTTCAAGTGCTAATAAATTATGTTCTAATATTGAGGAAATTCAAAATATAATATATAAATGTAGCAAGAATGATGATTTTAAAGAAAATATAAAGAAAAATTTTATTAAAATTAATTTGATCAAAGAAAATCCAATTAATTTCTTAGTAACTCGTTCAGACATGTTAAATAAAGTCAGGAATGGAAAAAATCCTAAAGGCGTTTTAAAAAAATGGCCCCTTTATGTAATAGAATTTTAAGTATCTTTTTCAAAAAAAAAGGAGTTATTAATTAATTTGATTATAATTTTTCCTTAATTTATGGCCAAACTGCCAAAATTAGTCCTGATATCAAAAATCCAACTAGATAAACTCCGTATTCTATTAAAAATAGCTTTATACCTCTATCATTGAAGTTGTTTTGATTAATCCCAATTATTCCAACAAATCCAATCCACAAGAGTAGAGTAAGTAATAATGCTGATACAACATCATTCATACCAGTTAAATCCATCATTATTTCAATAAGAAGGATAGTTATGAAACTGGTTGGAATCATGATTATTGTATCCCTGATAATTTTCGATTTAGGTTCACTCTCTTTTCCTACTAATTTCAGCCATAGATTACCAAAAGCTTTTGGAAAATACCAGAAAAAAACAATGGCAAAATATATTAACGCGACAACAACAACCGCTATCCAATTTATCGCAAGAGCCATCTCTTTATCCCAATGTTATTTTTAGAATTAAATTTTCAATTTTAAAATAGTAGATTATTTAGGAATATTTAATTATTGTTTAATTAAAATATTAATAAAAGCTAAAGTGAAATCACCTTGAAAGATAAATTCAATTTAGTTGGCACTAAAGTTAAGGAGTTTAGCTTACCAAACTCTAGGGGTGAAACAATCAATATCAGAAACTTAGAACATAAAAAAAATGTGATCCTTGTACTTTTTCGAGATATTAATTGACCCTTTTGTCGATGGCATGCTGCTAGATTAAGAAGAGACCTTGAAAAATTTGAAGAATTGGATGGCTATCTGTATCCAATATTAGTGGATAATGAAAAAAATGCTAAAAAAATGGAGCAGAAATATGCGCGAAAGTATGCCGTTTTTTATGATGAATCAGAAAAAGTTGTTAAGATGTTAAAACAAGAAAAAAGATGGATAAAACTTGGTCGTATGCCTGGGCTATTAGTAATTGATAAGAAAGGGATCATTCAATATGCCTACTACGGAAAAAATATGCATGATATACCAGAAAATAATGAAATTTTACAAGTGCTCGAAAAAATTAATATAATATAATGATTTGGAGAGAATAAAATAATAAAAATGAGATTTTATTCTTTAGAGTTAGCCAAACTTTTCCAAATCAAACTTCTATTTTATTTAAATTTTAAATTTCTAATAGGTACAAAAATTTAGATATTTTTAAATTGATTTAAGCCCAATTGGATCTCTGACTTGTTTTAATTTATATATAATTTGATCTTTTGCTGTAAATCCATCCCAACCTTTAGTTTTTTCAAAACCGTGTACGGATAGAAAATTTTTTGAATATTTATTACGTGTAGATTTGATCATTTGATTAATAATTTTATTTCTTAAAGTATTATCTTCGACCAATTCTAATTTACCCTGCATTGAAATAAAATAATAATTACTAAGATCCGCATCGAACTTTTCTATAGAAACACATACATTAGAATTCTTCTTAAGAATTTTCTTTTTTTTACCATAATCAGTAAAATGGAAATATAAATTGTCTTCAAATAAAACATATTGGAAAGGGGAGATATACGGATATTTATCATCAACAAACGCAATTCTACATAAATCTTGAGCATTGATTGCCTCTTTTATTTCTTCTTCACTCATTTTTGGTAATTTTATTATACCCATCTTAGACACCAATAGTAAATAGTATTAATTTTAAAAATTATTATTCTGATATTGTGTTATTAAATCTTTCATCATTAATTAGTGCATTCACAGCCAGTATTGCGCTTTTTTCTTTATTTTTAATCTCTAACATTAAATCAAAATCATATTTTCTTGTTATTTCAATAAATTCTCTAAAATTAGTTATATCAATTTCATCAGCATGTCTATATTTACCTTTATAAGGATGCTCAGAACTGTAATGTAAAATAGGTAATCCATCATCTTTCTTCCATGTTTTATTACTAAGCACAATAGCCACTTCTAATGATTCCCCTTGATTATGACAATAATGATGATATGAGTCTAAAACAATTGGAATTTCTGTAGATTCATTAATTAATAGGCAATCCTTTAAGTAATAATTTTTATCATCATTTTCAATAACATAGTGTTTTTTTATATTTTCACTAAGTTCCTTATATCGTTTTATATATCGTTTAATACTATTTTTCTTATCATCATAAACACCTCCAACATGAGTGATTATTTTCGCTTTTGGATCTAATCCTAATAATTCTAAAATATCAGCATGATATTTCAATTCTTTTATACTATTTTGGACCACTTTATCATTTTTAGAATTAAGTACAGTATATTGGCCGGGATGCATGGTGATTCGCATTGATTTGTTTCTTATATAAGCACCAATTTCCTTGAATTTTAATTTAAAATATTCTTTCCAATCAAATTTCATGATTGGATGAGAAGCAAAAGGTATTAAATCTGATGTAATTCTGAAGAAGAAGATTTTGTTTTGAAAGTTAAATTCTAATATTTTTGCTAAACAATTTAAATTATTCTTAACAGTTTCAATAAATCTTACTTCTGAATAATTTTTTAAGCGAAATGTTCTACTACTTCTGCATTTTAAGGACAAATTTATACAAGGATATCCTATCTTCATAAAAAAAGCATAAATTATGATTATTAAATATTTTGATAAAATTCTCTTTGTCTATCTTCAAATAAATTATTATATTCGTTAAGATTTTTATCTCTTGCCTTATTAATATCAATATTAACAATATCTACAAATTCTTTAGTTTCTGGGGCTGAAGACAAAACTTCTCCATTATAAGAGGTTATTTGACTCCCTCCTGTAAACTTAAATTGATCATTACCTCGCTTTTCATCTCCTATTCTATTTGAGGTTATCGCAAATACTCGATTTTCTAAACATCTTGTTACCATTGCTTTTTGACAATACGGAAGTACTAAATTTGCAGGATGAGCAATTATATCTGCACCTAAAAGAGATAGAGTACGTGTAGTTTCTGGAAAAATCCAATCAAAACAAATCATAATACCTATTTTAACTCCATTAACATCATATACCTTTAAAGGTTTATTCCCTGGAGTAAACCACAATTTCTCTTTATAGTATAAATGAATTTTCCTATATGAACCGATTAGTCGGTTATTTGAAACCATCATTGCGGCATTGTAAATATTTTCTCCATCTTTTTCGATATACCCTCCAACAACAACGGAACCTGTCGATTGTGCAACTCTCGTCAAGAACTGAGCAGTTTCACCTTTAGAATCTTCGGCTAAAGATACAGCTTCTTCTTTAGAAATAAAAGTATAGCCTGTAGCAAATAATTCTGGTAAAACAATTAAATCTGCTTTCAAATCTTTTATAAGTTTCTCGATTTGTTTAAAATTGTGCACTTTATCCCCAAAAAGTGGAGAAGTTTGAATATATCCAACCTTCATTTTTACTCAACTTTAAAATATTAATAAAGTATTAGAAAGAATTTGTTTTAATCAACTTCAGATTCTTTATCTTTACGCATGGTATAAAAATCTTCAAATTTATCTTTTGATTCTATTTTCTCTTCCATTTGTTTTTTAATAATTTCTTCCAAACCTTCTTCACGAAAGACATTTTTTTTGAACTTTTTTGCTGGCGCTCCCAAATATATGAAGTTTTCTTCTAATTCCTGCCCTACTGTAGTCATAGAATGTCCTCCTAAGATAGAATTTTTTTTCATATGCGTCCCAGGCATTACAATACTTTGAGATCCAATTACTACATTGTCTTCAACAATGGTTTTTCTTATGATAAATAAGTTTCCGACTATTACTGCTGATTGTACAACAGCACCTTGTCCAACAACAACGTTTTTACCAAAATTAATGAATTCTGTATCAACCCACCCTTCAAATAATGAATTAGAATATTTAGTTCTTACTCCAAACATCATGAAGCATATATTGTTCATAAATGGAAAAGGAAATTTATGAGATATCCAAATTGGCCATTTTTTGATAGTATTTCTCAAGCTCCAATATCGATAATCTTTATCAGATCGATCTCTAATGAAAACACCCTCACGTGGTTTGTGTACAAGATTAACGAAGAGAAGCATTATTTTAGCAAAAATAAGTGATACAATGATTGATGTAAGGTACATTATAAAAATTAAAAGAGGCAAGAAGAAATAAAAATGAATATATTTCTCAATATTATATAGTTTCCAAAATAACCAAAATTCAAATTGAATTGAAAAAATACTAATCCAGATTAGAAAAATATAGAATATTAGATATCTCTTTTTTACTAAAACTAAACTTGTGTTTGGACCCACTTTTAAACTTGAAGGTACAGACATGGTTCATTCTTCCTCCTCATGGTTTTTTACGAGTTCTTTCTTATCTTCATCGATATTAACCTCTTGTTGAACTTCATATTTTATTTCATCATCTACATCTTTCCTATAAATAATATCTCTTCTCTGTTCTGCGTACTTATTTGGTTTCAGTTTCCTTGCAAACTGAGGTCCCAAGTAAATCCATCTCTCCTCTAAAAGTTGGTTAGGAATTGTAGCAGAAAATGCTCCTAATACAGATTCTTTACCTAGTCTTGTACCTGGTGTAACGTGTGATAACCCACCGACGACTGTGTGATCACCTAGAACAACTTTTTTAATTATTAAATATTTTCCGACCACCATTGAACTCATTACAACAGCCCCTTGCCCTACAGTGACATTCCGACCAAATTCAATGAAGCCACCATCAGACCATGCATCCTGCATATGACTTGAGAAGTCTACATGAATATTCATCCATCTAAATCCCCACATTATAATCCAGGACAATGGACCATTATTCATAAACCAGAAGACTAATTTCTTTAATTCTACACGCAATCTCCAAAACTCATAATCTTGATCACCTTCTTCTGCTCTAAAAACACCTTCTTTGGGTTTATGGATCATATTGATTATTATCAGAAATGCTTTTGTAAACATCGCAATTCCAAAAACAAAAATGAAATATAAGACAAATAGCCATACTGGTATAAGAAACATAGTGAGAATCCATCCATCTGGACCAATTAACTCGACTACTCCTAGAGAGACATCAAAAAATACAGCAATAGCCATATATCCTGAAATCCATAAAATGGGAATGTAAAAACCAAGAAACTTATAACCAATTTTGCTTATTGCACTGGTGGTGACAAAATCAAGAGTATAATCTACTTTATTATTGTTAACTTCTTTTTCTCTTTGTTCATTCAATTGTTTGAACCTCTACTTTCTTGTTTTTCTTTCGATTTTTAAGCTTAATTTCTTTTTTAAAATCCTCAGCCCGCTTTAAGTCTTCTTCTGTTATTTGTAGGTATTCTATTACTTTTCTCTTGAAAATCTTCCTCAAAGGAGTACCAAAATAAAAGTTGTTTCCTTTTAAAATGTTGTATTTCGTTGCACCAGTCATAGGTAGCCACCATGAGTTATTTCCGGTATCTACTCCTGGCCCAAAACAATTAAATCCTGCAGTAGTAACATTATCTCTAATTTTTACTTTTGCAAATGAGATATTACCAAATACTCCCTCCACAGCGTGTGAACTGATGCCGGGATTTGTTCCTATATATGTATTTTCTCCAACTTCTATAAATCTATCACCTGCTAGTTGTTCTTCAATAACAGATCCTTTTCCTATCTTATTTGTTCCGACAAAATTATACATCCATTTTAATAACCATGGAAATGGTCCTCGAGAAAACACATTTTTGGGATATTTTATAATAAAGCTGCGAAAATGGTAGTAATTTAAAGTTTTACTGGGAATATTCCTTGGAATAATTCCTGATTTTGATGGTGATTTTTTTTCTGAGAATCTCCAAAACCCACGAGTTATTAGTGCTATAATAAATAGGTGTATTAAGTAACATATTATTATTACAAACGGAATAGTTAATGCAGCTATAAGAGAAGGCAAATTAGTAAAAACAGCAATAAAACTTGCTTCTTCTAAAAACCAGGGTAAATAAAAAAACATGATATACGTCATGAAAATTATTCCAGGAACAAAAAAGGAGCAAAAATATATAAAATAGAAGCAAGGCAACCAAATATGCAACTGTAGACTAATTTCTTCTTTTGTAATATCATTTTCAGTATGTTCTTCGTGATCTGGATGTGCTGATTTCAATATTTTTCGCCTATATGTGAGGTTATTCTTTATTGAGCACGATTGTTGTATGTTTCTTGATTATATACTTTTAACTATTTAAAAATTTTCAGATTAAAAATCATAGGATAAGTGGAAAAAGTGATTGAAAATAGATTTTAATTATTTTTTTTTTTAGGAAACCATGGAAAGAAAGTGCTTGTTCTTTTCTTATAATCTGCGTATTTATCATCTCCTTCGTAATGCTTATCTAGTAATTTTATTCCTGAAACTTTAATAATCATATAAGTGATGAAAAGTGGACCGATAAATGAAATAAACCCAAATGATACGGCAAGAGCAATAACATAGAGCCCCCACCATTGAGTTATTTCTCCAAAATAATTAGGATGCTGAGTGTATTTCCAAAGTCCCTTATCCATAACTTTTCCTTTATTTTCTGGTTTTTTTTTAAATTTACGCAGTTGATGATCTCCAATTGTTTCAAAAAAGAATCCAATTAACCAAATAAGAGCCCCAATCCATAAAATAATCCCATTAAAATCTAATAAATTCAATAATAGAGGATTATCGCTAATATTTACAAACCATACGGGAAATGCGACAATAAAGATAACGATACCTTGAAAGATATAAACTCTAATTAAACTTTTCAAAACAATATTCGTTTTCCATCTCTCTCTCATTTCCTGATACCGATAATCTTCAGGTTTTCCTCGATTTCTAATGAAAACATAAGTCCCTAGTCTCACTGCCCATATGAATACAAGGATAGTTATAATGATTTGACGAATATTTACAGTGCCATTTATCATAAAGTAAAGAATTAAGCTGGTTAAGGCAACAACAAAATATCCTGGTCCATAAAATACATCCATAAGGCCGTTATTTTTCTTTATTGTTCCTATTATAAAAGCAATAATGAGATACAATAGGAGATATAATCCGGAGTACCCTATTATGACTAACATATCCACAATTGTCATTTTTTTCTCACATTTTTAGATTAAAATAATATTATCTTTTTAAATACGAATAATTGAATTGTCTTTTTATTGTTTTATCTTATAGAAATTAAAATTAGTGAAAAATTAGTAATTTAAATCTGGATTTTTCTTTAAATGTATTTGATTACTATAATTAATCGAAAATCACCGATATTATCTCGACGAAAAATTATCTGGAACTTTTAAATAAAATCCAATAAAATTAAATTTACAAAATTGTGTATATTCCATAGATTTATCAAACCATAAATAATCAAACATTAGAGAGATTAATCAATAGCTTAATAGAAATTAAACAATAATTTTAAATTAAAAGAAATCATAAGTTTATAGGACGGTTAAGGCAAAAAAAATTAGTAAATAATTAGTTTAGCCGATAAAATTACAAAAATAAAATTTTACAAAAGTTTTGGTGAAGAAAATGCCTAATAATTCCTTTTCGTTAATAGATTTGTATCCTAAATATGTTATTAATTCAAAAGGAGAAAAGAAAAAATTTGATGAAAATAGCATAGCAAAGATATTAAACAAAGAAACTGGACTTGATATGCATATTGCAGAAAAAATTGCTGAAGATACGATTAGGAAAATAATTGGTCTCGGAGTAAAAGAAATTACTACTAATTATATAAGAGAATTAGTATGTGTCGAATTAACTCAACGAGGACTGAATAAGTATCGAAATCTCTTTGCTCGAGCCATCAATTTAGAAAATATTTCATTTAAAATTAATGAGGAATTTTTAAATAACTACAAGGGGAAACAACCCGAATGGGGCCCTCTTGGTTACATTACGTATAAGCGGACTTACGCAAGAATTATCGAAAAAGAAAATAGAAAAGAAGAATTCTGGGAAACCATTCAAAGAGTAGTCGAGGGGTGTTATTCAATCCAGAAAGAGCATTGTATAAAATTAAGTTTACCCTGGGATGATGATAAATCTCAAAAATCTGCTCAAATAATGTTTGAAAAGATATGGAACTTTAAATTTCTCCCTCCTGGACGAGGATTATGGATGATGGGAACGGAATTTATTGCTCGCCATGGATCAATGTCTCTTAATAATTGTGGTTTTGCTTCTACAGAAGATATTAGTCTTAAACATTCAAAAGCGTTTGAATTTGTAATGGATGCGCTAATGCTTGGCGTAGGCGTGGGTTTTGATACTAAAGGGGCTGGAAAAATATCTATAAAAAAGCCTAAAGAAGGTAATTTCGAATTTCAAATTCCAGATAGTAGGGAAGGATGGGTTGACTCCCTCAAGTTGATCTTAGAAGCTTATTTCTTAGGTAAACAAGTTCCTATATATGATTTTAGCTTAATCAGATCTGCTGGTAGACCTATAAGAGGATTTGGTGGAGTTGCTAGTGGACCAAGCCCTTTAAAAGAAATGTTAGAAGAAATTCAAAAGATATTAGAATCAAGGATAGGACAAAAAATAACCTCTGTTGACATCGTAGATATAATGAATCATATAGGAAAATGCGTTGTCGCTGGAAATGTACGTAGGAGTGCTGAAATCGCCCTGGGTGATCCCGCTGATCTGGATTTTGTGACTTGTAAGCAAGATGAAAAAGCATTATATTCTCATAGGTGGGCGAGTAATAACTCTGTTTTTGCGGTGAGAGGTTTGGATTATTCATTTATTGCAAATCAAATCGCAGTAAATGGAGAACCAGGAATTTTTTGGCTCGAAAATGCAAAAAGTTACGGAAGGATGGGAGATCCTCCAAATTTTAAAGATAATAAAGCAGCAGGAGTTAATCCATGTGGAGAACAAACTTTAGAATCTTTTGAATTATGCTGCCTTGTTGAGACTTTCCCTTCTAGGCATGACAGTTATGAGGAATTTCAAGAGACGTTAAAATATGCATATCTTTATTCAAAATCAGTCACCCTTGTAAATACTCATTGGCAAGAGACTAATGCTGTGATGTTAAAAAATCGACGAATGGGTATTTCACAAACAGGAATAATTGAAGCATTTGTAAAACATGGACGAAGAAAAATGTTAGAATGGTGTAGTAGAGCATATAATTATATACAAGAATTAGATGAACAATATTCCGGATGGCTTTGCATTCCACGTTCGATTAAAATAACAACAGTAAAACCAAGCGGAACCGTTAGTCTTCTTCCTGGAGTACCTCCTGGGATTCATTATCCCCATTCTGAGTATTATATAAGAAGAATTCGTCTTTCTAATAATTCCGATCTTATTGAACCTATTAAAAGTGCGGGATATAAAATTGAAGAAGACTCGTATTCACCTAATACAGTAGTAGCTGAATTTCCTATCCACGAAAAATTTTTTGATCGTTCAAAAAATGAAGTATCTATCTGGGAGCAAGCTGAAAATGCCGCTGCTTACCAAAAATATTGGTCAGACAATCAAGTATCAATAACTATTACATTTACAGAAAAAGAAGCAGATCAAATTAAATATGTCCTCGAATCTTATGAAGATAAATTAAAAAGCGTAAGTTTCTTACCAATAAAAGAACATGGGTATAAACAGGCACCTTATGAAGAAATTACTAAGGAGAAATATGAAGAAATGGTTTCAGAACTAAGTCCATTTAATCTAAACAATACAAGAGACAGAGCAATTGGAGAGAAATTCTGCGATGCGGATGGTATTTGTGATGTTAGGTTAGAGTAAAGGATGCGTTAATCTTTTTGAAGAGATTTTCTGCGGTCTATGGGATCTAATAAGGTTTCTTTGAACTTACATAGACAAAAAATAAGGGGGAGAGAGTGAAAAGGTGGTTTGTCATCTTATGAATGATCGATTGAAATTTTGAGGGGCGATCATGAGTTCACTATCTAGCGAATTTATATAAACAAAAAATGGAAAAAAAGAGATAAGTGAAGGTAGGCTTGGAGTACCAACCTTCTGGGCGAAATCTATTGTTTAATACCTTAAGATAAGCTCTTGGGGTATCTGAATGAAAAAAATGAAAAGACGAAAACAAGTTTAGTAGTAGTTAGTCCTATTTCAGACAAAGGATTGTGTGGGTTTAGTAATTTACCGTTACCCAGAAATGTATTGCTAAAAAAAGCTTTAAGTAAGGAATCATTAAAATATTAATATTAATGAGCCTTATATAAAGACTTTTATATATAAAATAACTCCTCTTCCCTATGGAATATTGAAAATAAAAGACTAAAAAACATGAAGCAATTTAGAATCAACACGTATATTACATTGAAATTAGAAAAAAATAAGACGAATATTTACATCAATGGAAATCGATACCTACAGTGTAAATATTTGCTTATCGTTAATCCTCAAAGAAATTCAATGCAATGGGAGATAAATTCTATCGATGAGGCATCTTATAGATTAAGAACCAACCTAGAGAATAACGAGAATGTCGTAAAATATAATATAGATCCTTCCCAAGAATTTTGGGGTCATTGTTCGAACTTACAAGCTTGGTCTGAAAATAATTATGATACAAGGTTAATTCATTCTAATTTAGCTTTTCCACTGCTTAGAAAACTACAGAAAGTAGGAGATAAAGTTGCACAAAAAGTATTTAAAGAAGAAATTGTAAAAAGATTGAGTGAAAAGAATGTCTTAGATTATTTAATAGAAGAGAACTATATATCTTTTCTAAATCAAGAAGAAATATTTACTGGGTTACTTATCCCTGAAGAAGTGAATATGTTGATAGATGTCTCAAATAAAACTAAAGCGAAATATATTCTTAGGCATCCATTGCTTAATAAAAAAAACAAATGTTCCTTTATATCAAAATCAAGACACGTAACCGGTCTTGAAATTAATCTTACAAATTACTGTGACACCATTCCTAAAGAAATCAGCAAATTGGAAAAATTGACCCATTTAAAAATCAATGTCGCGAACACAAAAATGATTAATTTCGGAAAGACGCTTAATAATTTACTCAAGCTTAAAATCATAATAGAAGGAAAGACATTTATTCCTAATGAGTTTCTAACATTCCCAAAATTAGAAATTTTAGAAATTTATGGTAAAGTAAAAAAAGACGTCTGGAAAATATATTTTGAAGAAACACCTAATACAATAGGGCTCTTGACGAATCTGAAAAAGCTCTATATTTCAAATGTAAAATTGGAAAAAGTTCCTGACTCGTTTAATAACTTAAATAAATTAGAAATCTTATATCTCAAAAATACTAACTTGAAAATATTACCAGATTCTATAATGAACAAAAAATCGTTGAAATTTGTTGATATATCTGAAAATAAAAGAATTAAACCAGAAAAGATTTCTCAAAAAATTAAAAAAAAATAATATTTTAAATTATAAGAAACTATAAATTAAAATCGTCCCAAGGAACTGTTAAACCTTCACTTTTCATAAATTTAGTTATGTCTTCCAAAGCATCAGGATCAAATGCCCAGTAATCTTGACTATTAAATACTACACATTTAACTTCCTTAATACCTAAAATCTTAGAAATGACCTTTGCATATAATGCTACTTGCGGTATGGCGTTTATAAAATTCTTTCCAGGTACGGCTCTACCAGTAACTGGGTTTCTAAGATAAGGCGTAAGGTCGGGTTTATAATCGCATACATAAAGTACGCCATCCTTGATCATAAGAAGATCAACATGACCTGTTAAATAACCTTCCTTTATGGAGCCTGTCCATAAGGGACTCTCTATCGCTATTGTATGGCTGTTGTACTGATATCTCTTATGTTCGAAAAGAATGCTCTCAAGAACCGCGCTATGGGATGGCCAATCAGTCTCCCAGTCTTTTGGATCAGTATAATGCTCTCCATGAGAAAGATCTACCAAACCTTTTAGAAACTCGTCTCTATTACCGTCTATATGCTTACTTTTGAAGGCTTCAATAAACTTATACTTATGTTTATTAAAAGTACTACCCGATGTTGTGGGACCGACAAATCGTCTACTATAAATTGATATTCTTGCAAATTGATTTCGTTTAACAAAGTCGGGGATTCTTGAGACAAAACCAAAATATTTCGACGCCCTTGGGTAATCTTTCAAGATTGAAGGAAAATTGGGGTTCTTTATAAAAGGGGACTGCACGCTGCTGTATTCCCGTCCACATTGAGGGCAACTATGCTTATTGTCTCTAATCTGAGAGTAAGAAGCCTTAAACGTACCATGTTTTGAACAATACCATTTAACCTTAATCGTAGATGATGGTCGAAGGTTTATTGTTCTTCTAGTGGTGCTTTCTTTAGAATTATAATACTCTGTGGCGAATTTACTTAATAATTTATTATACTCACCTTCGCTTGTTATAAGCTTTAATCCCGTCTTCTTAGCGATTTCTAGATAGGAACCATACTCATGAGTTAAAGTCTCACCATAACAATATTTGCATACCCCTTTACGTCTGAACGTGTTCAAGGAAATATAATCATCATGCCCATTGGCACATTTAATATGAACTTCTACTTTGTCAAAACTTTTCTTTCTCATTAGTTGATCAATAAAATCTATTTCTTTCGTCAGCAAGGTATAGCCCTTAGACATCACAAGTTCTTTAGCATCTCCATAAAGCTTGACTTTTTTGAAAAGATATCTATAAGGATCTTCGACTTGTGTTAATATAGAATTTCCAGTATTAATAAATTCTTTTAGATAATTTTCAAGAAAATTCTTTAGCTTCATGTCCCCAGATCCTCCCTTAAAACCTCTTAAGTGTTGAATCTTTCCTTTAATTTCGTTAATAGCATATAATTTTTTACCAGTGATTTCGTAATATTTTACTTGGTCTTCACATATCTCCCTTAACGTCTCTAGAATTTGAGTTTCGAGTTCATTGAGATTGTCAAGCAAAGAAGTTTTTCTATCCTTCAAGGCTTCTCGCCTTGCTAGTATTTCTTCTCTAGCTTCTTGTAGAGCATCATTCTTATTAGGATATTTTGTGTTACCACTAAGTTGGGCTAGAGGTCTCACAACACCCATTGTGTTAGCACCCATCATAGTTGTATCTATATAACTTCTCATTTCGCGGTGATATTGTTGCATAGCTTCCGTATTCTCAAGCATCTCCTCGGTAAAGTAATTCTCGCCAATCTGTGCTTCGGTTAAAGTACTCGTCTCAGGGATAATTTCTTGTTGTACACGTTCTTGAGCTTGTTGTAATTTGGGATCAGAAACTTGAGAATCGGGAACGGTAATTGTAAGCTCGATTCTCTTTGCTTTTAGTAACTCGGTAAATGCGTCTTTCATATTACCAGCAACTTCTAAAACGGTTCCAATGGACAACGCGGCTCCTCCGATTGCAGATCCTACACTACCGAACGTTCCTCCCACGAAAGCACCTGCAAACATTAGGAGGGATGAGGCGGTTAAGGTAATCAATTCGTTTCTCGCTTCGCGATTTGCTTGGCTTTGTTGTTGTTCTTGATAGGTCTGTTGCGAACTTTGCTGCTGCTGTTGGCTGACGGTTTGCAAATTCAAAGAGATTTGAGTGTCTGTCGTACTACTTATTACGTTTGTGGTCCCAGAAAGAACTCCGAAGAAAGTTTCACGTCCAGATTCCGCCAATCCACTAAGCATAAGTTGGGCGGTCTCATCTAATCCCATTTCTTCTGCTGCACCACTTACTACGGATTCTATGAAGGGATCTACATATATTTCTTCTAGTGTCTCTATTACAGGCTGCATGATGGCATTGAGAACGTGTACGAGATTAGTGAACGCTGTAGATGCTGTGCCTTGTATCCAAGAGGTCATTTGACCTAGTTGATAACTAACTTTAGCCCATATACTGAACTTATCGCTAGATAAAAGTACTTTATCGGATACAGTACTAGCTATACTACCCCCTGTAAGGGCGCCTAATCCTAATGTTATAGCGCTATAGACCACGGTGCTGATAACGGTAACAAATGTTGTGTAGCATATTTCTGATAGTTTTTGCTGAGTTTCTTCAGCCAACGTGAATTGATATATGTATTCTAGGATGGATTGGTGAGCCGATTGCATGGTGGCGATTGAATTCGCCTTCTCTGTGGTGATATCGGCTCTTTCAACGGAAATATCCCTAAACTTCTCAATGTGAAATTCTAATATTACACATGCTTCATAGCCTTCTATATCTTTGTAGATATTATTCATATAGGAAAGATAACGGTCTAATAGGGTGGTAAAGCTTGAATCTAACTTAACTAATCCTGTGAACGGGTTATAGGTAAATTCTGGTACGCCTTCTCTCTGTTGAACTGTGCCGAAGAATGTGTCTAATGGAATAGGCTCTTGATTACCAAGGGAGTCGGCATAATAGGGTACCACGTTAACCACATCTGACATTAACATGCGGTTCTCAACGATATCTTCGGGGATAAGTTGTATAATATTAGAACTACCATCATAAACCTTGTAAATATGATAATTCTCATCTTTCACGGCGTCATACTCTTCATGATCTACGTAAATCGGATAGTCAAGGTAAAATTCAGGAGTGTTAATTGAATTAGAGTCAACAAATTGCAACGAGGGTCTAATTCCGACCATATACGGAATAATACGATCGAATGAATCGCTTTCGTCTTGAGTAGCTTTGTAAATCTCATCCTCTAAATACATAATGGAGTTTTTCATATAGTAAGCTCTAAGATCACGTGGTCGGCTAACTTTTAAACTATCCGAGAACACAGAAGATTCGACATCATCTAAATATGATTGGGAAATCTCCTCAACAACAAAGAAAGACGCAAACAAATCATTGTCCCAGTCAGAATATTGTAAATAAGACCGAGATTG
>JAEOTV010000008.1 GCA_016839635.1 Promethearchaeota archaeon
AAAAAAGTGGATTCCAATGAAAGACTTAGTTGTTTTTAAATTTAACGATGACTTAAACGAATTTCAAGAAGTAGAGGTGAAAAAGAAGGTACAAAACTTAAAGTTAAAATAGACAAGAAATCATTTAATATATCAACATATTAAATAACAAAATGATCTGATGATTTATGACAAAAAGGTTAAAGAAGATTGATAATTTGTTTATACTCCTCCTTTTTTGTGTTTCTATCCTAAGTGGATTTTTTATTAGTGCAGAGATTTATTCAACAAATTCAAACAAACAAGAACCTCTTAAGCTCAGTGCTCCTTCAACTAATCTCTTATGGAATTATACCTGCAGTGAAGGAATACGATCCGTTTCTCTCTCTGCTGACGGAAGTTTAATAACTGCTAGTACTTATTCCGCCGACAGCAGTGTCTATTTATTTGATAATATAGAATCTACTATCAAAACACCTTTATGGAATTATACCGCTCCTAATAGTGTATATTCCGCAGATATTTCAGCAAATGGAAATTACATTGCAGGTGTTGATGATAGTCAACGCATATTTCTATTAAACAGCTCTTTAACTGATCCAAAACAACCAATATGGGAATATTCTTCAACAGGATCACTTATGAATGATTGTGAAATTTCTGCGGATGGCAATTATATTGTTGCTGCATCATCATCAGGCACAATTTTCTTGTTAAACAATTCCATTACAAGTCCCAAAGCATTAATGTGGAGTTATCCAACAGGTGGTGAAGTCTGGTCTGTAGATATTTCTGCGGATGGTTCATATATCGCAGCAGCTAGCGTAGATGATCATGTATATTTGTTCAATAAAGCAAGCTCTACTCCCTTATGGAATTATACTGCAGGAGGAAATTGTAATTCAGTCGCAATTTCTGCGGATGGCAATTACATCGTCGCAGGAACCACTAATAGCGAAGTTCATCTTTTTACTCGAACAAATTCCACTCCTTTATGGACTTTTTCGGCTGATGATGCGGTCTATACCGTTACAATAAGTTCTGATGGGAATTATATCGTAGCAGGAGGCTATGATAATAGAGTTTATCTATTTGAAAGATCAAGCTCCACTCCATTATGGAATTACACTGCCACAGGTCAATTTGGGTCTGCTGATCATCCTAAATCCGTCGCAATTTCGGCAAATGGAAATTATATCGCTGCAGGTAGTCATGATTATAACATTTTTCTCTTTGAAAAGACGAACTCAACTCCACTATGGAACTTTACTACAGGAGGAGAAATTTGGTGTATAGCAATTTCAGAAACAGGTTCCTATATAGCCGCAGGTGGAGATGATCAACATGTGTATTTATTTTATAATGATATCTCTTCAGGTACTAGCCAAAATATACCATTTACTAACTTCTTCATGTTATTCGGTGTAGCGACTGCATTAATTATAATTTTAATAAAAAAGAATCTGCTAAAAATTAAGGTCAAAAATTAATTATTAATTCTCTTCTTTTTTTTATTCTACATTACTTAATTAATTTATAAAAAAGCCTTAAAATTGGGAATTCTAATAAATTATTTTTGTAACAAAACTAAAAGTTTTCAAAAACCCAACTTAATTTACATTGGCGGGAACAAAAAAATCGCTTTATTGGTTCTTGACATATATTAATATGATGATATGTCTTATTCCACTTACTACGTACGATGTTTTTACCACAGAATTCACAAGTAGGTAGTATTACTTTCTCTTCCTTTTTAATCTCTTTCAACCCGTCTATCATTTGTGATAATGGGTCTGATTTTTTTATATTGCTCATAAAATAATATTCTCGAATAGATTGAGTTTGTTAATGTTATAACCCTTTTATATGTAAGTCAAATAATGTATAGAAATGATCGGTGAAATTGTTCGAGAATACGAACTAAGTTAATTAAAATTAATCTATTTTTCGTAACATAGCCCAATATGGGACATCTGTCTCGGGAATTATTCCTTCTTCAACAATTTCAAACCCAAAATGGTGGTAAAGACTTACATTTCTTTCCTTACTAGTTTCTAAATAACTAGGTACGTTTTGCTTATCAATTTCCGCAAGCTTAGCTCTTAAAAGTCGCCCTGCATAGCCTTTTCCCTGATGAACAGGATCGACACCTATTGGATATAAATACCAATGGAACATGTTAGCATACTGTTTATGACATCTATGCTCACACTCAGATATCCGTTTATATCTCTTAAGATATTCTATTCCTAAACTATAATTGAGTTCCCTACCGCCACATTTATAAGCTGTCTCTTTTGTTACTTCAGCTTCCCAGAAAGGAAGCCAGACAGCGATGCCCTCGAGATTTGCAGAAATACTATATACTTCTCCATACATGATCCCATATTGTACCATAAATTCATAGATTTCTGGCAATTTAATTGCTCTTTCCTCTAAATTAGGAAGTGTAAAATCAAATTGGGGATAATTCTGGAATGCTCGAGCAAGCACCTTACTTGCTGCTTTAGTTTGCCCATTATTTAAGCGAATAAGATTATTCATTCAAACTCACCAATTATGATATTATAATCTTTATCTTTCACTTTTTACATTACCATCCAAGAAATATCTGGTGTTAATTAAGTCTATTTTAATTCCCTTTTAACATTTATTTAAGAATTAGTTGAGATTTCCTTTGTGCTATTCATTTGGAATCCTTTATTGAATTACGATAAACACTCAAATACGTTAAAAATAATATTTTTCACTGCAAATCGCGCGTTAGATTTACAAAAATAAAATAGGATTTGTCGTTTTATTATTTATAATCCTTCTTTGTTGCGTTATGAACTGTATCTATAGCTCCACATTTCTCGCAATATTGATATAAAGTATGGGAAAAATCCCCACAACTAGAACACACGAATTTGTATGTCTCTCTAAATAATTTTTCTTTCATTTCTATAAAATTCCTCTTCAATTTATATAAAAGAAAAAAAAATTTAAAAATTTATCGGTCTTTCGTGGTGAATTTTATCACATTTAACTAAAAAAAAAAGCTCCTAATATTTTATAAAGAATATTCCAATATCCTTGAATGATTTGCTAAGAAATAAAAAAAAAATAAAATAAATGACTTTTTGATAATTTAAAAAATAAGTTTTTTATGTAACTAAAACTTTGAAAAAATAGAATTATTATCTTCTATGATTTCTATAACACTCTCGACAATAAACATCTCTGCCTTCTGTAGGCTTAAATGGAACTTCGCACTCATTTCCGCAGTCAGCGCATGTAGCTTTGTGCATTGTTCTATTGCCATATCTACTATTAGACATTATTTCACCAATTTTTAATTTTATACTTGTAACTTTGAAATTTCTCTGTTCAAGCATATAAGATATATTTCTAAATATAATAAACCTTGGTATTATGAAAAATACACTTCAAAATTCCGTCAGAAAATATCTAATTTATTTTTTATCTGAAAGGATTAACTAGAGGTATTTTAAGAAGAAAAGGTAAAACAATTTAAAATTTTAGGGAGATATGGTATAAAGGATGTTTAATATAATTTTTTAGGTAAAAATATTTTCTTATTTTTGCGAATATTCCTAAAAAAATTATTGAAATTAAAAATTTGATGAATAGATGAGATTTATAGGTATAATATTTATAAACTAAAAAGTTTAAATGTTCTTATTTACCTTCTAGCTTAAGTACTGTAAAATGTTTTGTTAAAATTTGAAATTCATATTGTGAAAAGCATTTATCAATACAGAATGATGTTAGAACATTTTTAAAAAAAGGTGAAAAAATGGAAGTAAAATGTAGTGTATGTGAAAGCCAAAACCCAAAAAGAAAGCTTATCAAAAGAATGCCATTATTAGAAAATGAATTACCAGAGAAGTATAGCGCTTATAAGGAATTTATGTGTATGAATGTTATTCAGCTCCTTGGTAAAGATAGGAAATGGCATGATAATGTTTGTAAGAATCGTATGCTTGTAACAAGAAAAAGCTGATCATCTAATTAGAATTATTTATTGTTTTCTGAAAATATAAGTATCATAAAAAGGGCGCTTCACCAATTCTGATAAGAAATGAAGCTCTCTGGAATATTTTCTTGGATCGACCGAATCTGGGTGTGTTGGATATCTCCCTTTACGTATTGTCTTTATTGCATCCTTATTTGGCTCGAAAATACAAACAATCCCATTTATTTTTAATACACGATAGCATTCCTTAAGAGCTGTTTCTTTATCATTAATATGATGTAAAGCGCCTAAAATGAATATAGCATCAAAAGAAGCATCTTCAAAGGGCATATCCTCAGCATTAAATGGTATGTATGTAATCATATGATTAACTTTTGCTTTTTTAGCAGATTCTATCCAGTCTTGTTTAGCATACTCGGATTGATCGCTTTCTGGTTCTCCGGTGATGACTTTATAGTTGTTCAAGGCAAGGTTTATTGCCATCCAGCCCTTTCCTGTACCTATATCTAAAATTTTTGCGTTTTTCTCTAATCCTAAATCTTGAAGAATGGGGTTGATCTCATTGAAAATAAAAACAACATCACTTCCCAAGACATATCTTAACTCTTCAATCTCCATTTACCTTTCCTTCCTTTTTCTATATCTTATTTCTATTTATGAATTCTGACTTCTTTTTCTTTTTTAGCTTTATATTTTATAATCTTCTTGACACTTTTAGCTTTATATCTCAGATTTTAAAACAATGCTCCAGATTAGGTTTTATTAGATAGTTTTAAATATTCAAATGTATTAAATCGGTTAAACTGATTCATATAATCTACGAAAAATGAGAAATAAATAAGAAATTGTAATTAAAATTAAAAAGGTAATATTTTTATGGCAAAAAGTGGTGCTATATTAGGAATATTAGGGATTTTACTTGGTGTTGGAGGAATAGGCTTCGGAGTTGTAAATTGGATGAATCAACCTACTATTCCTTATGAACCCCATTGGTATACCTATCATAATACTGAATTTTATCCTAGTCCTGTCTCGGTATATAAACCAATTCCGACCTTATCAATAGTATTTACACTGGAGGTAGATATGGCTCTCTATTTATTATTTACATGCAGTGCTAGATGTTTTCCTGATGGCATTAGTTATTCTGATCTCTTCTTTTATTTTATGATAAATGATGTACAACAGATAAGTATGCCATGGGCACGGACTGGTACTCATCAAGGTACTTCAGCTTCTGATTATTACACAGTGTCCCTTCAGCATTACATTGATGTGATCACCCCGGGGACTTATAACTTTACAGTAGTTGTAATGACTGAAAGAGCGGGAAATTTCATCAGACAATCCTCATTTTGGATACAATCCTATA
>JAEOTV010000023.1 GCA_016839635.1 Promethearchaeota archaeon
CAAATCCCATCGTAGCGTCCAATCCAAAAGCCATCGGTTCAGACATTAGAAATCCATAATATTCGAATAAATCTCTCATGGAAGATGATTCGCAATGATGACCTATTCGATGTACAAAATCTTTAACCATGTGTTTCAATTCTTAACTACCTCACTACTGTTGTATATTTTTTTTATAATCCTCAGGTCCAATGGTTTTTTCAAATGCTTTAACTTCTTTTAAAACCATCTCAAAAAATTCTTCATCAGTTTCAAGAATTTTTATAGGGTGTATAAATAGTCCTGTTACGTTAATTGGCATTTTTGAAAACTCAGCTAACATACCATCTAGCATATTCTGTAATTCCTTTCTATGAGTTCTTATAGTTTTTAAAGCATGACTGAAAGCCTCTATTTGCTCTTCCAAGCCTAGAATTGGAAACATAGAAAACGCTACATAGAAATTTTCATCCATTTTACCTATATAATTATATATTACATCAAATACTTTGCTCTTTAGAACGTCATAACCAAATTCTGTAATCATATAGATTTTTCTTTTCCTATTATCAATCTCTTCTTCAAAACTCTCAACTAACTCTTCATTTTCTAATCTATCTAAGGTTCTATAAATAGTTGAGAATGAAAAACCCGCGCCTATACTTGTCCAATCTCTCATTCCCCGTTCTTCAATTCTCTTATTAATATCGTAGGCATGACATCCTCCCTCATGCATCCTTTCATTAATGAGTCCCAATAAGACAAAAGCCCGATGTTTTAAAATATAATTTTCAACCAAATATTTTTCACATTATTATTTGCATTTTTTGAAAAATGACAATATAAGATAAAATAGGTAGATGGTATATTTAAATATTGTCATTTTTAATTTTTTGCAAATATAAAATCAAAATTATGAAATATACAAATTCATTTCTTTTATTCAATCGTAAAGAAATTTCTTTTATTTCATGAAAGAGGAATATCAAATCTTCTTAAATAAAGTACCAGCATTACGATCTATTGGAAAGGTTATTCTGACTATCATTTACATACTTAGTTTAATAGCACTCTCAATTCTCTATTTCTATTATTTAAATCCTATTATGTGGTTCATGCCAATCACAACTCAATCACTAATGGCTATAATTGTTATCATCATAGCATACTTACATTTTAAAAAGACAGAAAACTATCGAAAAAACTATGGTGATTTGGCTTACCAAGTATATTTTTACCATTTCATAATCCCATTATTAATAAGTTGGTATGCTCTCTTTTTTCATCCTCTTTTCATTAGTGGAAAACCTCTACTTCCCTTCTTAATATCCATTTGTATTGCAATTTTCTTCTTTATTATTTTCATTCTAGTATCCATTCATATTGAGCGAGCAGGATTTAAAATGGTAACTCATGGAATGGATTTATATACTGTTTTTCCTGAAGAAACCACTATTATCCGCGGAGAAATCTATGGATTCATTCGTCATCCTCTTTATCTTTCACTTACATGTGGATGTTTTGGTGTAGCTTTTATTGCCAATAATCTCATGGCTATTATGGCTGCTATTATTCAAATAATACCTTGTATTTTTGTAGCAAAAATGGAAGATAGAGAACTTATTGAAAGAGATGGAGACCCTCATAGGGATTATATTAACTCTACAAAAATTTTGTTCCCCTATAAAAGGATACTAGGCTTTTTTAAGCTCCTATTCTTTTTATAAAAAATTATTAATGATTTATTTACGAGTAAGAAAAAACGTCAATAAAAATGCCAATATTATAAAAAACAAAAATCAATAAAATTAAAGAGATACGGTTTACAAACCTATATGAGGTGTTTATAATTTGGATATGAAAGAAATTCTGGAGAAATGTAAATTATCTGAAGAAGAAATGAATGAATTTTTAAAGTTAACCAAAAATATGGACCATAAAGAAGATCACAGTCGTGCTTATAGAACTATGATGAATCAAACAAGGAGAGAATTATTAAAATTCATTGGAATTAATATAAAATCATTTGAACAGATAATAAATCAATTTAAAGAAGAAGAAGATGTATTAAAATATCACTTATCAATGTTAGAACACTTATATTACATCATGAATACAGAACCTGGTTGGAAAGCAACTCCTAGAGGAATTGGTTTTTTGTACAATGCAATAATGGGAGATTGAGTTATAAGAAAAAACTAACAACCAAAAAAAATTATCTCTATTATATATAATGACTATTAAAAAGCATAAGAGATAGTATCGTCTAATTTTCCGAAAATACCTATCGTAATGATTTTTTCAGGTCTAATAAATATTCTCGTTGAATATTCTAGACCTTCAGCAGTCAATTTCTTGTAGATCTTCTTTGTAATCACTCCATGATAAGATAAAAATTCTTCAAAAGATTCTTGATTTAATGGTTCCAATTCTGCCTTACCCTGAATATATATAGCTTTTGGAATTTTGAAGGAACCTGTAGCATCAAATGTTAACCAAACTTTATTATTTTGTTTGATGTTGCTAATCTTTTTTCTTGTATTTTTTGCCAATATAATACAGTTTAAATCGGTTGTTACTGAATGCTGGACTATTGTAGTGTGTGGCTGTCCATTAGAACAAGTACTTAATGAACAAAATGTAATCCCTGTTAGGATTTTACGGATTTTTTCCTTTTCTTCATCATTTAGTTTTTTTTCCATCTTACTTCACCATGAAATAAAACAAAAATTTCTTTTATGAAATCTTTTTTATAATTAAAAATAATAGTAGATGTTATTAAAGGCTTTAATAGTCCAATTTTTTACAAGATATCACTAATTTTATCTATAAGTATATCTGCTTTTTTTTTAATTTCGTCTTTACTACTTGTAATTCGAATTCCAAAAGCAGAACCTAATCCCGCATCGGAAACACCAACACTTATATTTATAGCCCTATTTAACAAGTTATCTGTTTTAGGTAGCATACCTTTATTATATTCTATATTCGATCCTTTGTAAAAAGGGCATGAAAAAGGACAGTTTTCTTCAGTTATGGTTTTTTTACCTAAGAAATGTTCCATATTATTATAAACATGCCAGCCTGATTCTGCAATAGTTGTGATTCCTAATTCATTAGCTAATTTTGTAGCTTTTTCAGATGATGGTAAAAAAAAGGTTAATAAAGTTCCTACATCTCCATTCTCGTCTAAAATTTCCCTAAATTCAATTTCTTTTATTGTAGATAATCTTTTTTTTAAATATTCTTTATTTTGATGGAGTTTTTCCCTAATGTATGGTGTTTTTTTAAGTTGAGCCCTAGCAACAGCAGCAGTTAATTCATTCATTCTGAAATTTATACCTAAGACCGTTCTTTTTCCTTGTTCTACACCTTGTCTTAAAGGTAAATGACCCTGATCATGAACAGCAAATGCTCTTTTGTATAAACCTTCATCATCAGTAACTACCATCCCACCATCACCAGCAGTTATGGTTTTGTAAACATTTAAACTAAAAGCTCCCATCTTGCCGAACGTACCTACAGATTTTCCTTTATATGTAGCTCCAAAAGCTTGAGCACAATCTTCAATTAAGATTAGATTATTATCATCAGTAATTTTAGAAATCTTATCTAAATGACCGGGATTTCCTAGCATATGAACCAGCATAATTGCTTTTGTACGAGGAGTTATTTTTTGTTCAACATCTTCTGGATCGAGGGTAAGAGTTTTATCTATCTCGCCTAAAATTGGTATTGCACGAGCAAATATTATAGAAGTTATACTAGCAATGAATGTGTATCCGGGGACGATTACTTCATCTCCAGGCCCTATTTTAAGTGCCCATAATGCTGTTAGTAAAGCAGAAGTCCCAGTATTTACCGCTAATGCATGCTTTGAACCCACAAAATTTGCAAATTCCTTTTCTAAATTCCACACCATTGCTTTAAAGTTTGGATCAGACAGATCACCATATCGATATAGATAACCTGATTCAATAACTTCTAACAAAGCTTCCTTTTCTTCCTCACCAATTAAATCCATTCCCGGTCCTGGCAAATTTTTTCAACCTAATTATTACCTTTAATTTAAGATCAACTAAATATGGGAATATAATTTGTAAAAATTTTAATATATTTTCAAAATTAATTCTAATTATGGCTAATGAAGAGAAGGGAATTTCCCTTGAAGGGAAAATGGATGATTGGGGACCATATGGTAAAAATGAAGGTAAATGGTTGATATTTTCTATAGGAAATCCTGAAGAAGGACATGGTTATGCTCTACCAAGGAATATCGATGATCTTCATTCTCAGCGTGTTGCTCATCTTATATCATGTAAAACTGGTGCTCGATATATAGCTCATATACCTTGGACTACAGATAATGCAGGTCCAGTCTCAAGGGATTGGTCACCAAAATCTATTCCAGTAGAACAATGTGTCGAAAATATAATTCAATTTATAAATTACCATTTGCAAATCTATAAGGAAATGAAATTACCCGCATCCAGGATATTAATTTACTCTGGTCATGGCGGAAATGATCCTCTTGTAGAATACTCAGATAAAATTAAAAACGCATTGAATTTGGAGAGACTGATAATTTCCTCAACTGAAGGGATTGCTGAAAACAATGTAGATAGAATTTTAATTGAGATGGATCAGCTTGCTCAAGAAATTACTCCAGAAGGGG
>JAEOTV010000009.1 GCA_016839635.1 Promethearchaeota archaeon
ATTAAAGGATACTTGGAACTATAAGACTATAATTTCCAAGCTTAGAAAACTTCATAAATTTGTGTTATATGATTATCTATTAAATGGTTCTCTTATTATGTATAACGATGAATATATTGGTTGGGATTTAAAAATTTCTATGCTAGTGGATTTTAATTTGACAAATAATAAGGAAACAAATCAAATTATATAGGAAAGCTATCAAATAGAGCACAAATATAATTATCAAGTTCAAATTTAATATAAGAGTGCAAATAAGAATTTTTTATTATTATATATTTTTTCAAGCAGCTCTTTTAAAAAAGAAAGAGTTAAAGATTGATTTTTAACCTTTTTCTAACTGCAATTATTGATATTACAAATAGACTTCCGATAATAATTACTAAGTCAAAACCTAGAATTGCACCTCCAGATGGTGGTTTATATCCACATACCATAACTGGAAAGTTATCTTGAGTTCCAGCAGTACCAGAAATGCTATGAGGATCATCTCCAATGTTATTTCCATCATCATCTAAACCAGTATAATCATCCCAAAAATTACCATATCTTCCATTGTCCCATCGATTAAATTGTCCATTATCTCTAGCATTCATCCCATTATTAATAAAACAATTACCCAATACTAGATTCCCATTTGCTGTTGTAGTAATATCTAAACCAATTTGTGTGTTATTTTGAATTATATTATCTGAAATTGTATTATTAAGACTATCTTCTTCAATAATTATGCCATATTCATCATTATAAGATACATTATTTCTAATGACTAGGTTTTCCTTATTCTCTCGAAAGATATATATCCCATCATAGTGATTTTTCACAAATTTATTGTCCGATATCGTATTATGCTCACTGTACCTAATTAGAATCCCATTGTAATAATTTTCTGAAGCTAAATTTTCTGATATAATATTTTTATGGCAGTCTTCCAACCATATTCCTGTATGTCCTGCAAAAGAACAATTATTCCGCAGTAATTTAGAATTATTTACGTTATTTAGCCTAATTCCCGCTGAGATAATTCCATTAGCTATACAAGTACAATTTTCAATTTCAAAATATACATTAGAATCACTAATGTAAATACAATTGCCTGTGCGTTCGATATACACATTTCTAATTATATATGGATCATAAACTGTTCCCGATCCAGAACACCAATCATTTTCCAAAGCTGTTTTACTCCAGTTATAATCATTATTATCGTCATCGATATAAATTCCTGTTGCTGATAGATCCCAGAAATCAGCTGATTTTATATAACTTTCATCTGAAAATTCATTTAAATTAGCGTCAATATCATCATTGTAAGGATTGATCATTATAATCATAGTAAGAAAGATTAAAATAGGGATCAAAAATTGAAATGGTTTTGCTTTATACATCAATTCCAGCCTCTAAATAGTGATAAAATAAATGTGTAAGAATTAAGTATGTTAAGGTATATAAACTTTTATGTAAATTTCAAAAACAGAATGTTTAATCATCAAAATATACTTAGAAATTTTAAATCTTAAGATTTTAAGCTAGAAAGAAGGGACGAGAAGTTGCAAATGAATCCCAAAAGGTTTTCATAAGCAAGCGGTATTGTTGTTTTTCACTTTCGTGAAAAAATTACAAAACATTATATCTTTTTGCATCGTGAAGAGAAATACCAAACATTGAATAATTTCTTACTCTTTGAATGGTGTTATCGTTTGATAACCTTACTAATTCTTGCGAGTTAGCCAGATCGAACACCGAATATAAACCTAATGGCTTACATTTTAGTTCAAATTATGTTTTTACACATAACCTCTTTTCATATCGCAATAGATTACCTTGCGGTGCCAATGCTTTGAGGTAGCAATACCTCTTCTCGACGTTCAAACCGTTAGGAATGAACAATATATGTTTTGAAGGTTTCATATTTAAATCACACTATTAAGGGATTATTATATATTTTTGTCGATATATAATAATTCATTAAATTTTTATGTCGGAATTAGAAAAATAAGTTTCTTAATCATAGGTATCGCTTCTAAAATAAAAAAAGAAAAGAAGAGATTTAGAATGGCCATATATTAATTGTTACATGCAATAAGGCACTAAGTAAGACAACAACAAGAACATATAATAGAAAAGCTATGACTGTTATAACAATTGCACTTAAAAAGCCTACATTATGGATGACACAAATAAGTAACCACGCTACGATTAAAGCAACCAACCAAGCGATCAAACCTCCTAAAAACAAAAAAACTAAAGCAAAAGTTACAGTAATTAAGAACGCTGTTAAAAAAACATTACCAAAATTAGTATTCCTCGCTTTACTAAAAAAACTCAAGGCAAGTTTCAAGAAAATTGCCATTACTAACAGTACTATGAGGTAAAAAACTAAAAACCACATAACTTCTTCAATTGTTTGGAAAATCATAATGTTCAAAACTGAATTTATTAGTAGTACTTTAAATTTTAAGAATATTTTATTTTGAATAGAATAAGAAAATTACTATGTAATATAAAATAATCCTTTTTAAGTGAATAGAGATTTACAATGAATTTAAAAGATCCAAAATTAATAGCTCTTCAGTTTAATGAATATATTAATAATCAGAATATCAACGGATTATCCAAGCTGATGACAGAAGATCATATTTTTATTGATAGAGCAAATGAACAATATGGGAATATGGTTAATGGATGGAAGGAATTTTTTCACAATTTTCCTACATATAAAAACTATTTTCATAGAGTTGAATCACGAGATGATCTAGTTATTCTCATGGGGTATGCGAAATGGTCAAAAGATTCTTTAAAAAAGGATTATGCAATTTGGACGGCTAGGATTGAAAAGGACCTTGTTTCTGAATGGCGTATTTATGAAGATACCGAAGAAAATAGAAAATTATTTGATCTCTAAAAAAACTATGTAAATATACCTGCGATTAATATAAAAACAAGACATAGACCAGCTAAACTTGAAATTCCTATAATAGCTAGTAGAACTTGATACAAATCTTTAACAGTCATAATTTTATATTTCGCCTTTATTCTTTAATTATAATTCAATATATACTTATATCCACTCTTATATATAAAAGTATATATTTAAAAGTTATGATTAAGACTTATTTGTTTTGTTTTTATATACACTTTTTTATATCGAACTTACCAGTATATATTTATATATACTCTTATATATTATTAGTAGTATTAGGGTGTATTAATAAAAACCTCACTTAACATCATCTAAAAAATAATAAATCAAAATAAAATAATTAAGACTCCTAATAATGTTACGATTATTCCTATAAAATCATTTTTCGAAATTGATTCTTTATTTATTAAATAAGAAAATGGGATAGTGAATAAGGGTAAAGCTGTTGAGATGATAGACATAACTGCAGCACCTGCTGTATGAACAGCTTCTCCAAAGAAAAAACTTCCAATTGAGTAACTAAGCAAAGCAGATATAACCAATATAATCCAAGTATTTTTTTTTTTAGGGATTGGTGTTTTGGTGCTTTCTATTAATGCAATAATACTTAAAGAAATAGATGCGAAAAGAAATCTTACCATCATGGCGATCATTGTGCTTAAAATTCCTAAATGTAATATTTGATCAACTTGACCAATAGAATAATCTGTAAGAGCAATTCCAAGTGCCCAAGAAATTGCTGTAATTAATGCTAAAAGTGTTCCTTTAATGTTCTTAGAGTATTTATATTTTTTAAGTCCATCTTGATTACAGTTACTATTTGTTGGATCAAGATCCTTTTCATTCTTAGAATTATTTTTTCCTCTGGTAATTATTATTACTCCAATTCCAATTAATATTGTTGAGAATACCATTTGAATCATAAATGGGCGATTTAAAAAGAAAGTAGCAAAGAATAAAGTAAAAAATGGAGTGGTTGTCGTAATAGCTAGAGCTTTAGCAGGACCTAACATTTTCTGTGATTGAAGATATACAGTGTCTCCTATAATAACTGTGAATAAAATACTCATCATAAGTATTAATATAATTATAATAGGGAGTGAAAATGTTTGTAAAAAGATGCCGAGGGATAAACAAATAATTAGAAATGTAATAAATCCAATAATCGAGCGAATTGTACTTTGAAAAATCGGTGTTGCGTCATTTTCGATCCTTCTTGCTAATACAAATGAAATCGCAAATGAGATATTAGTAAGAATTGCCATTATTTCTCCATACATGTCTCGTCAAATCTTTTGATTGGTTTTTAAATTCTCAAATTTATACTTTTAAATTTTTACTATTTTCATAATTTATTTACCTCTCTTACATTTTTAAAGAGAATTGTGTTTTTAATTGTTTATGCTTTAAATTTAAGATTGTTTATAACAGGAGTCTCTCGAATGGAAACTAGTCCAAATGGTTTTTATCCAAGAAGTGATGAAAAAAAAGGGAATGTAAAAAGAAATGTAGATAAAATTTTGACTAATAATGCATATACATCATGTAATTTTAATAAGATTCCTCCTATAATTGGTGTTCAAATTGGAGATCAATATGGAAATACATTGATGGTAATTGAGTATGATTCAAATGAAAAAACCAACTTTAAACCAATAAAATCTTATTTATCTGAAAATGAAAAGAATCTTTTAGAAATGGACTTAATTTCAATGTATTTTAGCTCATTAAGGACATTTGCAGGACAAACGAATATTCAGAATTTATCGAATTTGGAGATCCATGGTTCTAATATAAAGGTCCAAATCTTCTTTCTTTTTGACAAATACATGATTATACTCTTTTTAAATTCTAAAACTGATTTGAATCTAAAAGAGAAAAAACTAATTGTTAAGTATTTTGAAGAAAAATTAAATAAATATGAATTTGAATTTGAGCATTTTAATGCAGCAAAATCTAGAAAAATTATCAGATTGTTAGAAACTAAAGGGAAAGTGTGGCTTAAACAATTGAATATTAACCATTTACAAAGTTTCGAAAATACTTACTTAAAAAAACATGAAATCATTGATGAATTAACAAGTGAAATTGAACCTGTAATTAAAAAAGTGCTTTTAGAATATCTAAAATACATTCCAGAAGAGATTCTTCAGAATATATCTAAAGAGATTAACACTAAAATTCAAGATTCATTATTTGGATTTGATTCTAATTTTAATTGCTAAGTAAGTATTATTTAATTGGATGAGAGAGTTTATGAACGATCCACCAATTTCCGTCTATTTTCATCAGATGAAAGTAATCTATAAAGCCCACTTCTTCACATTCGATTTTGAGTTTTACAGCAGCATTATTTCCAGTTACATCAATATTATAGAATTCAGTATTCCACGTTAATTTTTCATTCACATTTTTTGGATCATACCATGACATATATTCCTCTCTATCTACGATTCGGAATTGCCCATCCTTATCATAGAAGAAAAACTTCCATTGATTATGTAAAATCTTTTTATAAAGCTCTGGATCACTTTTCACATGCCCTTCATGATAATAATCTAGAATTTTTTTTTTTATTACTCCCGCTTCTTCTTTTTGGATATTATCTTGCATTATTCTCTATTTTTTCTTATTAAATTTAATTATTGAAAGTGAAAAGTAATAAGAAATATATAAATTTTGCTTACATAAAGCTATAAAGATTCGATATTGAGATTTTTTAGTATAAATAATATTGGATCTTCTTATGTTGCCAGGCCCTAAGCAGAAAGAATAATAAAATTAAAACACTAGTTAATATCAACGAAACAAAATCGTTCCAATAAGATACAATCCATATTATAACAATACTACCTAGTATTAACAAAATGTAATAATAGAAGTACTTTTTTTTCATTTTATTAATCTCCCAAATAAAGATAGATGATCCTATAATAACTCCAAAATTATAACCAAGATCTAGGAATGGTTCCAGATTACTATAATTCATAATTGCGAGAGATAGGGCTCCAAATAAACCCAGAAGTAGAAATAACCATAAATTTTTATTTGATTTTTCATCAAATATGGTTTTTCTTATATGACCAAAACCATTTCGATATAATGCCCAGAAAACGAGAGCGATACTAAATATTTTTAAATAGAAATGTCCAAAAAAGAGGTCTGTGTTTTCTAAGAAAGTTAAACTTTGGTTATAACCTAGATTAACTAGAAAATTTACCATCCATTGTGGAACAGAGACTTCAAATAGAAAATTAACTGATGGAATTATCTCGATTGATGAAACTGATTTTATTAAAGCACGAATTGCCCAAATAAAATAAAATACAACAAATACATCAAAAATTTTTATAATTTTTTGAGTGAATACTATTGAAGAAACTTTGATATAACTTGATATACTGGCAATAATGCAAGTCCCTATCAACGTATTTATAAAAAATGCTAAAGCAAAAAGTGACCATATTGTAATATCAAGTGCCTGAGAATTGATTTGGAAGGAAAAAAAAGTTAGTAATCCTAGAAATGCCACAATACTAGCATAAATTAGGGATTTTAAGACATTTCCTATTTTTCTTTTACTTTTTATATTTTTTTGATCTTCTTCTTCTTGTTTACAAATTTCAGAGAGTTGTATCAGTCTCTTATATTTTACACCTTTAGATTTTAGCGCCAGTGCTTTAAATTTTTCTGAAGCCTTTTTTCGTAGTGGATTATTGGATATATGTAGTTGTTTCAAATTTAAAAGGTCTCCAATTGAATCTGGGAGGAATTTTAACATGTTATCATTTAAATTTAAAATTTCTAACATCTTTAAGTTTCCAAATGTTTCTGGGAGGGAAACTATATTATTATCATAAAGATCTAATATCTTAAGTGCTTTAAGATTCCCAAATGATTCGGGGAGATACTCTAATTCGCATGAACTTAAATCTAATATCTCAAGAAATACAAGATTTCCAATAGAATATGGTAATTCTTTTAAAGCACCCTTATAAAAATAGGATGGTGCTTCCAAATATAATTTCTTTAGAGTGTGCATATAACCTAGCTCATCTGGAAGAAATTTAACAGGATTGTTTTCTAAATGTAATTCTTCTAGAACTGTAAGGTTTGCAATCGATCTTGGTAAAGTAATTAGAGAATTATTTTCAAGAAATAAAAATTGTAAATTTGTGAGATTTCCAACAGATTCCGAAAGAGATTTTAAATCAGTTAAAGCAAGATCTAGCCATTCAAGTGTTTCTATACTCATAATGATCTCCGGTAGTACAGTTAGTTGGTTACAACGCAAATTTAATTTTTTAAGATAAATAAAAGAGAAAAAAGAATCAGGAAGTATCGTTAAATAACAATTGAATAATCCTATTCCCACAACATGACCCTCTTCAATTTTAATTCCAAAAGATAAGTGATCAATTTCATAGGCTAAAGGAATTCCACTTTCCTCAACTTCTTCTGCTAATCTTTTCATGGGGCCTCCTTGAATATTTAAACCTTCAATTAATAGTTTTTCTAAGTCTTTTAATGCAGTAATCTCTTCTAGAGTTAAATAATAACCCTTGTATTTTTCAGTTTCTTCAATTACTCCATATTGATTTTTTTCTGTTTTTAAGCTGATGCTTTTGTAAATTAATTCAAAAAATATTTCATCTACTCCCTCTCTACTTTTTGCTGAAACTAAGAAGTACTCAATTCCATAACTTATTAGGGATTTTTCAATTTCATCCAAATCAATATTATTATCTCCACTACCTAGATCATTTTTTGTTATGGCTACAACTATTGGTATTTCTTGATTTAAACAGCTTCTAATTTCACTAATCCATTTTTTTATACTTTTTAAAATATTTTGATGTGTTTTATCAACAACAACAATTACAGCGTCAGCAAAATTAAAAATCTTTTCTTTTGTTGGAGAAATTTGACTGGAAAATCCCCCTGTATCCCATATTGCTAAATTCATAATAACTTTATCATCAATATTTAAAATCTTCTTATATACATTAAATCCAACTGTAGAATTTAAATTAGCTTTAAATTCTTTATCCGTGAATGCATTTATTAGTGTCGTTTTTCCCACTCGATAATCTCCAACAATTACAATTTTAATAGATAAGTTATTTGCAGAAATTTTAGCATTTTTAACCTTTGAAAACATTCTTATTATCCCTGGAACCTTAAACTTTAGACCTTCTAAAGTCTTTTCCTCTTCAAGTCGTTCTAATTCATTCGCAATGTGAGTAGAATATATTTTTAATTCAATATCCGAAGTTTCATTTGATGCAATGGTTATTAGAATGTAATTAATTCCCAAAGAACAGGAAACCACTTTCTTTCCAGATTGTTCTTTAATTATTAGGAAATCTTTATCTAATCCATATTCAAGAATGAGATTATTAATTAAATCACCAATAAAACTATAATTTGCATAAATTTGAGGTTCCTCAATATCAGGATTTATAATCTCTTCAACTAAAGATGATTCTCTTCTTTTATATACTAGAATAGCTAAGATACCTTTTACGTTTTCCCCATATTGAGATAATAGGTATCTTATATGAGAATTTTTCATCGAGTTTATTTTGTTTTAATTAATAACAATATAATAGTCCAGAATTATAAATTCAATGCTAAGAATAGAA